>CAZBWK010000047.1:0-31796 GCA_964495655.1 uncultured Prolixibacteraceae bacterium
TGCGCAGGAATGTGGTTGCTGCAAAATATCAGCATCTGATAGATGACATCTATTCAGCAGGAAAATTTTGAGGGTACCGTTCGCTAAAAACGAACGGCAAAGGATAAAACACTGAACAATCCGCCTGCTTTGATCTGTGCCTTATCCTTTGCCGTCGGCTTCAGCCTGCTGAATCAGGGGATTTTGCCTTTTTTATCTGATACTTCGAATCCCTGTTATATGCCCATAACATCAGACCGGCCAGCATGACAAGGAACACCGGGGCCAGCGGACTTACTTTACCGGCAGAGCCCTGACCGTATGAATGAAGTCCGGAGAGATAATAATTCACTCCAAAGTAGGTCATCAATACAGATCCAAATCCAATTACAGATGCGATATTGTAATTAACAGTCCCTTTAAGCTGCGGAATCATACGCATATGCACTATAAATGAGTATACCAGGATAGTGATCAACGACCAGGTTTCCTTTGGGTCCCAACCCCAGTAACGTCCCCAGCTCTCATTGGCCCAAACAGCGCCAAAAAATGACCCGATAGTAAGAAAATAGAGCCCTGCAATTGCCGACATTTCATTGATAGTAGTAAGCTGGCCTATAATAGTATTTACCTTATTTTCATTGGAAGAGCTCCTGATAATGACCAGGATCAAAACTAAGACTCCCAGAAAAGCACTTAGTCCGAGAAATCCGTAACTTGACGTTATAACAGAGACGTGTATGGTCAGCCAGTAAGATTTCAAAACAGGAACCAGATTAGTTATCTCCGGGTTCATCCAGTTCAGATGTGCAACAAACAAAGCAATACCTGATAAAAATGAAGCAGTCCCCACAACCATGGGATACTTCTTACCGGGAAGAAGTCCGGCAAGCATAGCTGCCCAGGCCACATAAACCATCGATTCATATCCGTTACTCCAGGGAGCATGGCCGGCTATGTACCCTCGCAGAACTAATCCTGCCGTATGAATAATAAAGATCAATATAATGACTAACAAAAAAGCTTTTTTGATGATCCCCGGCAACTGCTTAAGCCGGAAGATATTAACAAACAGCAAAAAGAGAAGAGTGAACCCAAATATCATATAGTAAGGAAATATCCTTTCGAAGGGATTGACTTTGTTATACAGTATCTCAGCCCTCTTTTTTGACTCAGAAAGTAATGAACTGTCACCATATCTGTTTTGAAATCCGTCTATCGCCTCCAGTATTTTAATTGCCTCCTCCCTATTTTGTCCTGATATCGATGAAACAAGCATACTGAAACCGCTTTTTATAAAAAGTGAATCGTTCCCCTCATACTCTTCTGCCTCCATACCGGGTGAATACCACATCTTATCCCTCTCTTCCCCGGGGAACAACCTTAGAAGTGAACCCCTGATGACCATAAAACAGATACTTACCTTCTCATCAAGATAAATCAATTCCTTGTCAACACGATCCCTCAAAGCAGGATTTTTACTGTAAGCTGTTCTAACATCCCCGGAAATCATATAATTACCTTTTTCATCAAACAGCTGTTGGATTGAAATATACTTACCTGAGATTCCGAGCTGAGTGGCAAGGGATTTATTTGAAATTCTGATAAAAGGCATACTGCGCCATAATTCAGGATAAACGGCCATACTCAATAGAGCCTCGTCAGGTTGTTTACCTGACAATGTAGATTTTCTGCTCAGTTTTCTGACAACCTCACCTGACAATGTTGATAAAGGTTCAATCCTGCCGTCCGGACCCTGCACCCAAAGCTCACTGAACTTTTTTACTATTTCCTTATCTATCCGGGGAATATTTTCTGATGTGCGCGCACTTAGATCAACCGGCAACATAAACCCGCATAAGAATAGCACCAGTGCTCCTTTAACTGAATATTTCTTTAACCTTCGGGCAAGGATCCTGAAATATGAATTCCTGTTTAAAAGAGATAAAATGATACCTAATGTAAGCAGTGCATATCCCAGGTAGGAAACACCTGTGCCCGGAAAATCATAATTAACTGACAAGATTGTGCCTTTTTCATCTCTGTCGTAAGATGACTGAAAAAATTTAAACTTTTTATATCTTAATGTATTATTCATAAATATATCTACATCCCTTCTGACATTATCTTCATTATCTATCAACACTACCTCAGATTTGAATGAGGAAGGAGAGTCTGAACCGGGATAGCGCTCCACTATGAATTTTTTTAAATGAAGGCTGAAGGGGAGCTTTATATATTTCGAACCGTATGCCAGTTTCAGAACTTTATCATCCAGGGGAACCTCCAGCGTATCGGGGACCGTCCCCGAACGACCGAAAACAGGCACTGTCTGAATCCTTTCACCCTCTTTTATCTGTATAATAACTGCATCTTCATAAGAGCCTGCAACACTTTTAACAGCAGAAAAAGTAGCAGCCGGGATGTAACTGCGAACAAGAAACCTGAAGTTGTTCAGATTGTATAGAAACATTGTTTTCAGAGGAATTGTATCACCTGCAGCATAGACAATTCCTCCCTGTCCTGTCATCGTACTTTCTGTTACAGAACCTGAAGTTATCATATACAGATTGCCATTGCCGGCATAAAAATTTATATCGTGACCGGTACCTGCTTCAAAACCAATTTTAAATTCAGAGATCTCCCGGGAGTCACCAACAAACAGATAGTGAGACTGCATGCCATTGTTGTCGGGAGACGAACACACAAAATCGATTACCGGATCGCCATTTGCAGATGGAATTGCTTTACGTTCAGCTCCCGAAATGAATCCGACAGACTTGATCTTAACAGGCTGTATGCCGGTATTAAACCCGGCTTTGAATTGCCTGTGGCTGATCTCCGAAAATATTACTTTTTTTTCTTCTGCATCACCCCCCAGCCCGGCATAGAAATAATTATCAGACGACACGATCATGTCTGAACTCTGACCTTCACGTATATGCATCGTACCTTCATGACCTGCATATCGGGTCAGAAGTGCCCCTGCCATCATTGCCAGAAATGATATGTGAAACAATCCGAGGGTAAATCGTTTGGCTGAAAACAGCCGGTGCTTAATTATATTATTTATGAGATTCAGAGCAAGCAATGCCCATAAAAGCTCGAACCAGTGGGTATTGTAGATCAGAGCCTTTGCGGCGGAGGTGCCCTGACTGCTTTCTAAAAATGTTGCAGTTGCCATAGCAAATGCAAGTACCATAAATAAAAATGCCATAAATGGCATTGATGTAATAAACCTGAAAAATGTCTTCATTTCATAAATGATTTATGGCACCAAAATAATTCATATTTGTCACATAACAAAACTCAGCTATTTTCTGTTTTACGGGGCAAAAGCACAAAGAAGACGGTACCTCCCTCTTCCCTCGATGTAAATGTAAGATCTCCTCCATGGGCTTTTACAAACTCTCCGGATAATGTAAGCCCCAGGCCTGTGCCACGAATACTGCCTGTGTTACTGCCCCGGTGGAACGGTTCAAATATCTTCTCCCTGTCATCTTTTGGCACTCCTATTCCGCGGTCAGAAAAACTGATCACTGCATACCTCTTCTTAATGGCAAGTTTAATGATAACCGGATCCTGATCAGAAGAATATTTACAGGCATTGGAAATAAGATTATTTACTACCTCTTTTATCATCTGTTTATCGATACAGACCGGTACCTGCACTTTAGGCTTCTTAAATTTAATCCTGTTGGCCATACCAGGCAGCGTCCTGTTTTCCTCAATAATTTCATCTAAAAATTCACAAAGCTCGATATCCTCAGGTTCAAGGTTCAGTCTTCCTGTCTCGAGATGGGACATATCAAGTATCTTATCTATCACTCCCCGTAAAAAAAGAATATTGTTCTTTATCCTTTTAATTTTTGCTTCCCTCTCCTTTTTCGTCATTAACTCATAATACGACTCCAGAGCTTCAACCGAAATGATCATCGCCGAAAGGGGAGTGCGGAACTCATGTGATGTCTTACTGACAAATCTCGATTTTAACTCATTTAATTCTTTCTCTTTCCTGAGAGCTTCGGTGAGCAGATGTTCATAATCTTTCATTTTGGTAATGTCCGAAGTAGTTCCTATTATTCGTTCAGGGATACCTGACTTGCTCAGGCTGGTTATCCTTCCCCTGTCAATCACCCACTTAAAAGAACCATCTTTACAGGCCATCCGGTAAACACTCTTATACAATGAAGATTCCCCCTTAATGTGACCTTCAAGCTTTGACAACATATTGCTCAAATCCTCTTCATGGACTTTACTTATCCACTCATCCTGCAAGCCGTGCATCTCATGACCCTCATATCCGAAAATCTTTTTCCATTGGTCAGAAAAATAGATCCTGTTAGTGGTAAGGTCCCAGTCCCATACCCCGTCACCTGAGTTTTCCAGGGCAAACTGCCAGCGGGCTTCACTCCTTTTTAATTTTTCTTCAGCAGCTTTCCTCTCGGAAAGGTCGCGCGAAATTGTGTAGTGGGCATATTTATCATCCCACATACCCGGTACCACACTTGTTTCAACCGGTATTTCGCGACCACTCTTTGAAATGAAAGGCAGGTTACTTTTATTTGTAATTCCTGATAAAATTTTATCAACAATAACAGCAGCTTCCTTCTCCCTGGCTGGAGGGAACAGTTTTAACAGGGGCATCCCTTTAAGCTCATCTACAGTGTAACCCAGTCTGTTCTTTATTGCAGGGTTTGTCAATATTATCTTACCGAATGAATCAATAATAACTACAAATTCATCAATAGCCTCGAACAATAAAATGAAATTTTTCTGCGATTGTATCAGTGAATTCTGAACTGTTATCCTGGCAATTGCCCTGCCAATTTGTGAAGCAATTGATTCCAGCATCATAACAAGGTCGTTACTGAATGATTTACCCCGGGAAACAAAGTTAATTGATCCGATAACCTGATAATTATTTTTTATCGGGATAACTCCCGTACTTTTATATGATTCCTGCATCAAAAAATCATGCCCCTCAATAGCATCAGAACATTGTCCGTAAAAGGATTTTCCTTCCAGAATAAAATTATTTTTGGCATCTCCCGGCTCTATGGATCTTGCTAATTCCCTGAAGTTGTTTGAAATGCCTGAACTTACCATTAAGTCAAGAGCACCTGTGCCGGGATTTATTATATATATACCTGCGCCGTCTATCTCTTCTGCGCTTATCACAGCATTTAAAACCAGATTGAGGGCTTTGTCCAAAGAGGTGACCGACGAGAGGCTGAAACCAAGCTCCCTATGTATCCTCGAGTACCTGGCCCGCTTTTTTTCTTCGGTTATATCATCAACCTGCCACATATAACCTGTTAACCCGCTCTTCTCCCTGACCGGAATAAAAAGGCAGTTCAATACCCTGCCATCATTTAAAAACATCTCAAAATTACTGTCAGAGCGATCAATTTCATCTTTATTTTTAAACCACGATAAAAAACTTTCCGATCTGGTTATTAAGTAATTACTGATTGCTCTGATTACCAGACTGCTGTCTTTACCAACCAATTCGGCAGGTTTAAGGTAAATCCTGAAAAGGTCACAAAAAAACTGATTAATTGTTATAATCTTACCTGAAATATCCTCATAAAGCAACCCTGTTTTTAAGCAGTCTGTCAAATTATTCATCCTTCCTGAATTGTATAATTATTTTATCTGATTGTAATCAATAATTGTGAAAAAAAATAACTAATTCCATCAATGATCTGTCATTTAAAATACAATAGTCGGCTTTTTGAAAACTAATTAATTATTCAACCAATGTATTTAATTTTAAAAATAATCAAATTCGCTTTAAAAATAATACCCGGAAGAAAAACTACTTCCGGGTATTGAAAAAAAGTGATGATAAAACCACATTATGAGCTATCCCAAAAGTATGAAATCAAAATGAATAAAAAATATTTTTCCGTAGACTCTTTGTAGACAACAGCTCAATTTTTTTTACTTTCTGACATTAATCGTTTGTATCCTGACAAAAACAGAAACAAAAAAGTCAGGATCGATACACTTTTACACTTTTTCGGCAGTCCGACAGCCGGTTAAGTTTAATACAAAGACTTTTCTTCATACCGGATTTATTTTAATAAGAAAAAACCAATCCGGTGACAAGCCCGGATTGGAATTTCAGTTTAAAAACCGTAATGAAAAAGCTGAATTTGGGGAATAACTATTTATAACATTAACTTTTCACTTTTCAAATAAAACACAATTATAAATCCCTTAACTGAATTATTAGATATTCCTTATAATAATCACGGCTTCAAAACTGATTTGCTGTAAAAATAATAACCTGGTTTGCTTTAAAAAAATTAAAATGTTCACATTTTAAGGACATAAGAAAATATTATCAGTTAATACAGCTGTTTATCATTCGTGTTCTCCGGAAACAGAAGCACAGTCATTCAACAAAATGAAATTCAAATCTTCCAGGAAGTCACCGTCAGCGTGCGCCCTGACCTCAATGTTTATTGTTTCCGGACTGCTAATCAGATCCATGCAATCCAGCTGGCTCTGGTCTATTCTCAATATATAGCGGCCAGGAAGAATTCCCATGCTATAAAATGATCCGTCAGAAAAAGTTGTGATAATTTCTTTTCCCGCCCTGTCCTGCTCTTCAATTATCACTTTTATTCCACCCGTTGGCTGACATGATCCGTCACTTAGCAAGGTTACCCTGCCCTCAATCACTCCTGTCCGGTATAGCGGAATTTTTATCAGCTTATAACGGTTAGGATCGGCAATAAATGAAAACCTGCAATTACGGGGGGCCAGCATTGGATCCGGCAGTTCAGACTGAATTATTTCAACATTATATGACTGATAGCTGTTAAGCCTTTTTATATGTAAAACCCCTTCAGGATCCGGTTTCATATCAACTGAACGGTTTAATCTGACAGCAGTGGAGGGTACTAATTCTTCGCCTTCATCGTAATCTCCGTTTTGATTGGAATCCACAAACATAAGAAATGAAACTCCGGCACGGCCAACCTGGGTCCTGTCAGATAATAACACTCTCCCTCCTGCCGGGAGCGAAGCAACCGAACCACTAATACTCTGTCTGTAAAGATGGTCATCACTCATCTGCAAAAACCCTGATGAAAACCTGAATATATTCAAATCAATATTCAATCCGGCCTGCAGGTATACTGACCGGCAAGATGGTTCACAGTTCATATCTATATGAAACCTCCCCCGCCTGGTAACAGACCTTGAAATCCTGAGTCCGGCCGAATTTACAACATCATCAAATGGATCATAAACAGCTTTTACATTTAATATTACTCCTCTGATTAATGCAGGCACAGATTGTATACCCGGAGAAATGTAAGTTAATGAAGCAAAAACAGACCCGTCAGCATAACTCTCTGATCCGTAAATTATATTTAAACGGCCCCTGTAATCAGTCCGCAGACTGAACCTCCTTAAACGGGCACTTATTCCTCCGGTTAAGTCATTGCCTGCTCCGTTCCTGAATCGATTGCGCCTCCACGACACTCTGAATCCTGATTTAATGCCAGCCGGGGCGAATGGAAAGAAGACACCTGAAAACAGCTCATCCTCAAGCAATCTTAAGTTCAAAAGCCTTTCGTCCCGAAAACGGGTATATGAAATTTTCCAGTTATGTCCCTTGTGGTAATATCCCTCTGCCCCTGTTCTGTACAGCATTCCGGGAGCAACTGAAATATTCAGAAGATATTGTTCGTTGATCCGGGCAGTCACTGAAGAATAATAGTTGAATCTGGCATCATTACTGAAATAAGCTGCCCCTCCTTTGACTGTCAGATTTTTAGTAATACCTCCGGCAACAAAGCCCTGATAAAAAAGGGTACCATCGTAAATGCCCGGCATACCTCCATTTAAAATACCAGCCTTAACATCATAAGATACTATGTTCTCAGGCAAAAGATCATCAGGTGTAATTATCCTGCCCTGCCTGGTTATCATCTCGCCGTCAGGTTTATATATTTGTACTTTTGTCCGCACCGACCCGTAATTCAAAGGGAATTCAAATTTGTAATACCCATGGTCATCAGCATGGTTAAATGCAGTTAACCGGTTATTCAGATACAGCTCCACTTCAGAGCCGGAGTCTGTGGATCCTTCAATTACATGACTGCTGCAATAACGCCGGGGAGCTACAGGTTCATTACTTATTGCCACGCCAGTGATCCTTCTGTTAAAGATCCCGTCAGCATATAATTGGCCGGCCCTGAATGTGGTAATGAAAGGGTTATCCTTAAAATCATATTCCCAGACAGTGTTGGCAGCCCTGATTGAACTGCTTTTCGCAGAATATGCACCCGAAACACCTCCGCTGAGGCCTCCGCCAAGAATCTCTGCACCACCTTTTACCAGGTAATTTAATGACTGCTTTCCATTTCCGGAAACCATTCCGATATTGTAATCAAGAACACCTGGTTTTAATAATTTACGGTCCCGGGGGAATGCTTTAGAAAAGTTACCATGCTCTTTTTCACTGCCTGCAATTTCAAGACGCCTTCTTTTCCTTTGCTGACGCTCTTCAACAGGCAGAACACCTTCATAGTCGAGAGTTACATTCATAGCACTCATATTTACAGTGAACCTCATGTTGAAAAACTTCTCAAAAAGTTCAGGGTTAAGGTAAATATCATTCAGCCCCAAACGCACATCTTCAGCTGAAAAGAGTATCCTGTTCTTTCCTATTTGTGCTTCATTTGATCCTAAGTCCAGCTTCCATGTCATCTCCGGTTTATACCATTTGCCTTCGACAGAATTTCCTGACCTGTCAGTTTCGTGGTACAGGTATAGCAGACTGAAGAGTTCCGAGACAGGCAGGTAAAAAGATCCTCCGCTGTATATTGCACTGATATAATGATGGCCGGTTGCCCTGCAATAAAACAGAAGTACTGTCTCTTCATCCTGACAATAAAGAAAGGCGCCTGATATAAGGAGGTCAGAGGCCAGGATCAGAGAAATTGCAGCAATGTGTAATTTATTCAGAGTTGTCACTTTTATTAAAAGAAAGTATATACAACAGTGAAAAGATCATTAATCTCCCGGGAGTAAAATCATTCAATTACCAGGTTAATCTTTTGATGCAGGGGATCTGCCTGTATCAGATCGGCAGAAGAGATATCAGATCTTCTTGTCTGATAGCTCAGTTCCAGTATATAATCACCGGGGGGTAGTCCCTGCCGGGGCAGATCGAATTCAATTTTTTGCAGTATGTCAAAGTAGACTACAAGAGTCTGCCGGACAAAAGCCAACTCCCTTTGCTTTGAGTCCGAAAGTCTTGCATAAACGCTGCCATTAAAGGGTGAATTACCTTCCCGTGCGAGGCTCACCAATACTTTAAGCTTTCCCTCATCCAGAGTAGTTGTCACATCTCCCGGCGCCAACCCTGTATCAGTCTTTCCTTTTCTGTAAAAAACCGCAAGGTTATGTTTCACCACATAGTTGATCGTTGCACCAATTCCTTCGGCAACATCAGATCCGGCTTTATATATCATAGCTTCATTAGAACTTATAATAATCCTGTTCCAGTATACCCCGTCCGGTTTATCGTGCATATTACGCACCTGTACCCTTATGGTCTGCGAACTACCCGGCGCCAGCACAAACTTTCGCGGAAATGCTTTTAAATGGTTTTCAAGGCCATACCTGGAGGAGGCAACAGTGTCGTCATATACCATCATCTGATTCCCGGCTGTATCAGAAGAGAGATAACCAAACTCAAAGTCTGTGGAGATTTCTCTTGCCTCTTCATAACCATTGGATACGTAGAGTGAAGCAACATCCGAATCACTATGAATATAGAGGGAGGAGGGAGCGACCGAGACCTGGCAATTTGCCGGCCGGCTCATAGTTATCAGCAGTATAGCTGTTAACGGCAGAAAACACTTCAGCACAACAGGCGGTTTCTGTTAATTATACTCAACTGTAAAATGGGCAGTGCCGGTATAGCTCCCTGCAGCCTGTGAATCCATTTTGCCAAGACTGCCTCCAATCCAAATATAATAAGCTCCAAAACCTATATCTACAGTAACAAAGCCGCCGTCTGCAACCAGGTCAAGTGAGCTGGTTTGATCCTCTGAATCTTTACCAGAGACAGCAAACGTCATAGTTATGTCATCCTCGTCTCCATAGAGTGTGATTGAAGGAGGCCAGCCTATTCTTACAGAATTATTGGTATCGCCGTTAATAGTGAACCTCCCGGCAGAAGCAGTTGCTCCGACATATGAACTTTCACTGCCCCGGGGATCCAGAAAAACCTCTCCTGCAGTGGTTGACGAAATATTACCGAAATCTGCACTGCTATTCATTGTGATTGTCAAATCACTCAGCACATTTGCATTTACCGTAATCTCAGCCTCTTCGCGGTCCGGTACCGCTGCTTTGTTAATATACCCTGTAAGCAAAAAAACAGATAAAAACAGAATTGACTTTTTCATTTGTGTGTTTTTTAGAGTTAAAAAATCAGATTAAGATTGAAATCAACTCCAAACAACCCCGCTTAACACGGGGTTGCCGGATGTCGTTATAACAATTATGACATTTGTGCAATGAATCAGATGCTCTTGTTAACGGGAACCTGGAAACTATGGAAATTCCGGGAATATGAAGCAGAACAAATATAGTGCACCTAATGCCCGGTTCAAAAGTATAAATTACAAAATGCAATGCAATATAAAAATGTGCACATTTTGTAGACAGTTGCCAATTTATTGTGCAAAACCAAAAGAATGTACGAATTTCAGGAAGTCATCATTCCTGGATAAGCCCATTTTCTTTTTAATTCTGTAGCGGCTTTTTCTTACGCTGTCCTGGGAGATATTAAGGAGGTCGGCCAGCTGGCTTGTTGTGAGTCCGGTATAGGTTGCTGACAAAAACACAAGTTCATACCTGGTAAGTCCTGAAAATTTAGCGGTAATATTTGAGATGAATGAGGGATGAGCCTGATTGAACTTCATTTGAAATAAAAGCCAGCTATTACACAAAATATTTTTCTTTGAGACTTTTCCTTTGAGTTCTGACAGCAGTTTCCTTTGTCCTTCATTCAGATCATCGTTCCTCATTTTCACCTGGATCAGATTTTTTAAATTCTGTATGGTATTGTTTGTGTCAATAACATTCAGTGCTTCCTCCATCAACTCCATCTCTTTTTTCTGCAGGCTGCTTCCAAGTTGTTCTTTCTGTTCGTTAATCCGGTTAATATATTTCGACTTTTCATTTATTTCATCTTTAAGCAAAGTAATCCTGCTCTCCAGTCCACTCTCAATTTCAAAGATCTTTCTGTCTACATAATCTCCCAGGTCTGAATATTTTTCCATTTTTGATGAAATTGCATTCAGAAGTTCAGTGCGGGTAAATGGTTTTGTAAGATAATCATCCGCTCCCATCTCCATTCCCTGCCTGTAATTTCGCCTGTCAGTAAGTGCTGTGATGAATATAAAAGGCACCGGTTTTCTGTAATTCTTCTTACGTAATCTTTTCAAAACTTCATACCCGTCAATATCTGGCATTACTACATCACAAAGAATTAAATCAGGTGAGAGTTCATCAGCCAGTCTTAATCCGCTCAGTCCGTTTTCCGATTGAAAGGGGGTGTAACCTTCAAACTTTAATATTTCAGCCAAACCATCACTTAATTCATGTTCATCTTCAATAATTAAAATTTTTTTCATATTATGATTGCATTTAGGATGTCCCGGTTTGTATCGGCGAAAATAGTAAATTCTCAGATACGGTTAACATTCAAACATGAAAGAACTTTTTTCAATGCTCTTTGTAACCCGGCAGCATCCTTTCCGCCGGCGGTAGCATAAAATTTTTGGCCACCTCCCCCTCCCCTGATCTCTCTTCCGGCTTCCAAAACAATCTTCGCTGCATTTAACCCTTTCTCTTCAACAATGTTATCTGAGATCATTACAGTAAGATTGGGTTTGCCTTCAATGTCGGCGCCCAGCGCTAAAAACAGGTTATCAACCTCTCCTCTCAACGAAAAGGCCAGATCCTTCATCATAGCAGCATTTTCAACCTCCACAATGCCGGAAATAATATTGATTCCATTCTCCGCAATCATTTTACTTTTCAGTTCATGTCTGATCCTTTTCACTCTTTCACGATTAAAAGCTTCAAGCTTGTCCGACAACGCGGCATTTTTACTGATAAGGTCTGTAACACTGTCAAGTACATCTTTGGATCCCTTAATTGTCTCCCTTATGGTTTTAAGGATTTTTATCTGTTCATTCACATACTCCTCAGCCTTTCGCCCGGTTATGGCCTCTATACGTCTCACACCGGCGGCAATGGCGCTTTCCGAAATAATTTTAAAAAGTCCGATCTGGCCTGTAGCATTCACATGAGTGCCACCGCACAATTCGACAGAATCACCAAATTTAATTACCCTGACAGTCTCTCCGTATTTTTCACCAAACAGCATAACAGCATCCATTTCACGTGCCTGTTGCAAGGTTATTTGCCTTTTCTCCTCCAATAGTGAATTCTCACGGATTTTATCATTAACCATGCCTTCAGCCATCTCAATTTCCTCATCTGTCATTTTCCTGAAATGAGAAAAGTCGAAGCGCAGATGTTCAGCATTCACCAGTGAGCCCTTTTGTTCAACATGGCCTCCCAGGACCTTACGCAGGGCTGCGTGAAGCAGATGGGTTGCTGTATGATTATTAGCTGTTTGGGTACGGTTTTCTCTGTCGACAACTGCATAAAAAGAATTTTCAGTATTTTCGGGCAGCTTCTCTGTCAGATGGACTGTAAGATTATTCTCTTTCCGTGTATCGAATATAAATATTTTCTCATCCTGATTGGCTATATATCCTGAATCCCCTGCCTGTCCGCCCGACTCACCATAAAACGGCGTCTGGTCAAAAACAAGCTGATAATATACTTTTTTCTTCTGCAAAACCTTACGGTACCTGGTAATTTGCACTTTTGCCTCGAGTTTGTCGTAACCCAGGAATTCGGTCTGGTCAATTTTCCTTAATTCAATCCAGTCGCCTGTCTCCAGCTTAGCCGCATTTCTCGACCTGTTCCGTTGCTCCAACATCTCTTTTTCAAATCCTGTCTCATCAATTCCCAGTCCGTTTTCCCTGGCTATAAGTGCAGTCAGGTCAAGAGGAAAGCCGAAAGTATCGTAAAGAATAAAAGCATCCCTCCCGGGCACCTCTTTCCCTTCATCCTTTTTAATCCTTATAATAATATCATCCAGCAGTTTAATCCCGGTTGAAAGGGTCCTTAAAAATGAATCCTCCTCCTCTTTAATAACTTTTTCAATTAACTGCTGCTGTGCTGACAGTTCGGGGAAAGCGTCGCCCATTGTTTTTTTCAGCACCTCAACCAACCTGCAGATCAACGGTTCTTTTACTTCGAGAAAAGTATAAACATACCTTACTGCACGACGCAGTATTCTCCTGATAACATATCCTGCCTTGTTATTTGAGGGCAGTTGGCCATCTGCAATAGCAAATGCAACAGCTCTGAGGTGGTCGGCAACGACCCTCATGGCTACACCCGTTTTCTCATCTGCACCATATTTTTTGCCACTTAGAACTGCTATTTCAGATATGATATTCTGAAAAATATCAGTGTCATAATTGGAACAGACCCCCTGAAGAACCATGCAGAGCCTTTCAAAGCCCATTCCCGTATCTACATGCTTGTCAGGCAGCTCTTCGAGTTTACCATTTGCCTTTCTGTTGTATTGTATAAATACCAGGTTCCAAATTTCAATAACCAGAGGATTATCCCTGTTTACCAGATCTCTGCCCGGTATTTTTTCTGTTTCTTCCCTGCTGCGCAGATCTATATGAATCTCAGAACAAGGTCCGCAAGGCCCTGTATCTCCCATTTCCCAGAAATTGTCTTTCTTCGAACCATTTAAAACATGGTCTTCAGGCAAATATTTTTCCCAGAATGCAGCCGATTCGGCATCTCGTCCCAGATTATCGTCATTACTGCCTTCAAAAACGGTGGCATATAACCTTGAAGGATCAATTCCCATCCTGTCAACTAAAAATTCCCATGCCCAGTCGATTGCCTCCTCTTTGAAGTAATCGCCAAACGACCAGTTGCCAAGCATCTCAAACATTGTATGATGATAGGTATCCAACCCTACCTCCTCAAGATCATTGTGTTTCCCCGATACCCTAAGGCATTTCTGTGTATCTGCAACCCTGGCCCACTTAACAGGTTCATTGCCCAGAAAAATATCTTTGAACTGGTTCATTCCTGCATTGGTATACATTAGTGTCGGGTCGCCTTTTACCACCATGGGAGCTGACTCAACGACCTGATGTCCTTTTTCCCTGAAAAAATCCAGAAATGCTTTACGTATCTCACCTGATTTGCGCATCATCCTATATCATTTATATTTAGAGTTTTGTTAAAAATCTTTAAAGCCACCACAACAAATATTCTCTTTTAAAGTTATTTTTTAGCTTTGTGCCGTGAAAACATCTAAAGCCTGTTAAAAATTCTTGCAAAGTTACAGGTTTTAATTAATTTTGTCTATTTATGAAAATAAAATAGCCGGTCTTTATGCCAAAAAAAAAATACAAATTTAATTCTGATACTCTTAGTTATGAACGCGTAGGGATCTCTGCAAAAGAAAAACTGGGCAAAATTGCAACCTATCTGTCAAGCAGTCTGGCGCTGGCAATTATTATGACAGTTCTCTTTTTAAGCTTTTACGAAACTCCCCGCTCAAAGATCCTGAAAAGAGAAAACAAAAAACTTCTGACACAATATGAGTTAATGATGCACGATATTGAACGTATCGAGAATGTGCTCACTGAGTTGCAACATCGCGATGACAATATCTACAGGGTAATATTCGAGGCAAATCCTATACCTTCTTCAATAAGAAAGGCAGGTTTTGGCGGGACTAATAAATATTCCCATCTCGAAAATCTCAATAACTCAGAACTGGTAATTAATACAGCCCGTAAGCTTGATATTGTCGCTAAAGAGGCATATATCCAGTCCAAATCTTATGACGAAGTGCTGCAACTGGCACTGAACAAGGAGAAGATGGTTGCAAGCATACCTGCAATTATGCCGGTTGCCAATGAAGACCTGAAAAGGACAGCCAGCGGCTGGGGATACAGGATACATCCTATTTATAAAGTCAGGAAAATGCATTACGGTATGGATTTTACCGCACCTGTGGGCACTCCTGTATATGCTACCGGCGACGGGAAAGTGGTTGAACTTAAGGGATCAAAAAACAGCCGTTCCGGATTTGGCCTGGTAGTTACCATAGACCATGATTTTGGTTACCAGACTGTTTATGCCCATCTGAACGCGTTTAATGTCAATATGGGACAGGTAGTAAAAAGAGGAGACGTAATTGGTTTTATTGGTAACACAGGTGGATCCACTGCGCCTCATCTTCATTATGAAGTACATAGAAACGGAAGCCCTGTAAATCCGCAATTTTACTATTTTAAAGACCTTACTCCCGAAGAGTATGAAAAAATGATAGCAATATCATCCAATATTGGTCAATCTCTCGATTAAAGGCCGTGCCTTATAAAAAAAATAATATTGAAAAAGTTTTCTACTCCATCGGGGAGGTTGCCGGCATAACCGGAACAACACCTTCTTCTATCAGGTATTGGGAAAAGAATTTCTCCGAATTATCACCTCAGAAAAATGACAAGGGTACACGGTTTTATTCAACTCAGGATATAGAAACGGTAAAGCTTATAAACTATCTGGTCAGGGACAGGGGAATGACAGTTAAAGGGGCAAATCAGAAGCTGAAAGAGAACAGGGACGAAACAGTCAAATCGTGGGAGATAGTAAGTAAATTACAAAATATAAAAAAAATAATAACAGAGATAAGGGACGACATGGAGGAACAGGATAATGAAGATAAATAATATAGTCAGATACCTTGAATCTATTGCCCCGCCGGCTTTGCAGGAATCTTACGATAATGCAGGCCTGATAACAGGAAATCCTGACAGTGATGTTGAGGCAGCGCTTGTTACTGTTGATGTGACCGAAAAAGTTGTTGAGGAGGCTATTGAGAAAGATACAGGATTAATTATTGCTCATCATCCGGTTATCTTTTCGGGAATTAAAAAAATCACAGGGGCCGGTTACGTTGAACGAACAATAATAAAGGCAATAAAAAACGATATCGCCATCTTTGCTGCGCATACAAACCTGGATGCTGCAGTCAGCGGCGTAAATGCTAAAATGTGCCAAAAGCTGAACCTCATGGAGACATCTGTACTACAGCCTGTCACAGGGAAATTAAAAAAACTTGTCACCTTCATCCCTCTGAAACATTCAGACAAGGTGAAAGAGGCTGTTTTCAATGCAGGGGCCGGATCTATTGGTAACTATGACTATTGCGGTTATACCCTTGATGGAACTGGCAGCTTCAGGGCTAATGATTCAGCAAATCCATATACGGGTGAAAAAGGCAAAGTCCATTTTGAGAATGAGATACGTTTTGAAACGGTCTTCCCCTCCTGGCTTGAAAAAACCATCATCAATGCCCTGTTGGAGTCGCATCCCTATGAAGAAGTGGCCTATGATATTTACACACTTGACAATCAATTAAAGACAACAGGACTTGGAATGGCCGGTGTATTACCACATCCCTGCCCCGAAACAGAATTCCTGGAAATCCTTAAAAAGAGATTCAATTCAAAGTGCATAAGGCATACCACTTTGAGAAATAAACCGGTGAAAAGAGTTGCCGTTTGTGGAGGATCGGGAGCCGGTTTGCTTGGTAAGGCAATGGCTGCCCGGGCTGATATATTTGTATCTGCAGATTTTAAATATCATCAGTTTTTTGATGCTGAAGGTAAGATAGTAATTGCAGATATCGGGCATTATGAAAGTGAACAATTCACTAAAGAAATTTTTTATGACTTACTAATTAAAAAATTCCCTAAATTTGCAGTCCGTTTTTCAGAAGTTAACACTAACCCTGTTTTTTACTTCTAAATTATTAGTTTTTAATATAAGTGACAATAACTATGAGCATACCAGTAGCAAAACCGGAAGAGAAAGAGATCTCCATTGAAGAGAAATTGCATGCATTACATGAATTGCAAACGGTAGTTTCAGAAATTGACAAGATCAAAACATTAAGAGGCGAACTCCCGCTTGAGGTTCAGGACCTGGAAGACGAAATTGCAGGATTAAAAACCAGGCTGGTAAATCTCGAAGATGAATTGAAAAATCTTGAAACAGCCATTAATAATAAAAAACTGGCCATAAAAGATTCTGAAGGTCTGATAGAGAAGTATACCGGGCAACAAAACAATGTCAGGAATAACAGGGAGTTTGATTCACTCTCAAAAGAGATCGAGTTTCAAACTCTTGAAATTGAGCTTTCTGAAAAAAGGATTAAAGAGTTCATGGCTGAAATGGCCGAAAAGAAAGAGCTATATAACGCTTCAACAAAGTTGATGACTGAACGTACTGAGGATCTGGAAAGAAAGAAAAAGGAGCTCGATGAGATCACTGAAGAGACAAAGATAGAAGAGGAAAAACTGAAGGCTAAATCAGAAAAAATAGAATCATTTATTGAGCCCCGTCTGTTAACAGCATTTAAACGCATCAGAAAAAATGCCAGAAACGGACTTGCCGTTGTTACTATACAACGTGATGCATGCGGAGGTTGTTTTAATAAAATTCCTCCTCAAAGACAGTTAGATATTGCAAGCCGCAAAAAGATCATCGTTTGTGAATATTGTGGCCGCATATTGGTAGACAGCGACATAAAAGAGATGGAATAAACCTGGCAGGATTTTAACTTTTACATACCAAAGTCCTTTAAAACTGTACTTCCGGTGCAGTGTCGGCTCCCGGCCGTCCTTCAAAGTATTGCTTTTTGTCAAATCCAAACCATCCGGCATATATAAGTTGAGGGAACTGTCTGATATATGAATTATATGCCTGGGTAGCTTCGTTGAATTTTCTTCGTTCCACAGCAATCCGGTTTTCTGTTCCCTCCAGCTGAGCCTGCAGATCTAAAAAATTTTGATTTGCCTTCAGGTCAGGATAACGCTCAATAACAACCATCAGCCGGCTAAGCGCCGAAGATAAACCTTCCTGTGCCCTGTTGAACAGCTCAATTGCCTCAGGGGTCATATTCGCAGGATCCACCTTTACTGAGGCTGCATTCGAGCGGGCTTCAATCACCTGTGTAAGAGTTTCCTGTTCGTGCTCTGCATAACCTTTAACGGTATTGACAAGGTTGGGTATCAGGTCTGCACGACGCTGATAAACATTTTCCACCTGGGCCCACTGCGAGGAAACCTGTTCCTGCAGGGATACCATTTTATTATAGCCACAGCCCTGTAAAAAAAGGCAGGCAGCAACAATAAAAACCAATAGAATTTTTCGCTTCATAGGATAAAAATTATTATTCAAAATTATGAAAATAATCTTCATCAGCCACCTGTTTTCATCAATAAAACCACGGCCTGGGCAGATATACCTTCTTCCCTCCCCTCGAAGCCTAATTTTTCGGTGGTGGTAGCTTTAACTGATACCTGGCTTCGATCAATGCCAAGAACCCCGGCTACAGTTATTTCCATTTGAGAGATAAATGGATTTAATTTAGGATTTTGTGCTATTATGGTAGAATCAACATTTATAATTGCGAACCCGCCCGACTTTACCATGTTACAGGTTCTTTCCAACAATATTTTACTGTCGATATTTTTATATATCTCAGAGGTATCGGGGAAATGCATTCCAATATTACCTAATCCCGCTGCACCTAAGAGTGCATCACAGAGAGCATGAATAAGCACATCTCCGTCTGAATGGGCTACAGTACCCTTGCTATGAGGGATCAACACACCTCCCAGCCAAAGGGTTTCATCCGCGGCCAGGCGATGCACGTCATATCCCTGTCCTATCCGGTAACTCATTTTATCGCTGATTACCAAAGGCTTCCACATCAAATGACAGTGTAAACCTCAGTGTATTTTCGAGAGGATGATTTCGCTGTGTTGGCAACAGGTATGAAAAATCAAGTGAAAAAACATTCATCCTGAAGCCTGCACCCGCTGTCAGGTACTTTCTGTTACCCTTATTCTCATGTTCCCAAAAGTAACCTGCCCTCAGGGCAAATTGCCTGTTATACCAATATTCAACTCCGGCAGAAAGATTGATCTCCTGCAACTCCTCTGTCAATCCGCCGGGGGCATCAGAAAAAGAAGAGAACATACCTGCAATAACTGATTTATCAGATACCGGTCCACCGGGGTATATAACATACCCGTCTTCATAAAGAACAGTATCGACGGGAGGAGTCGGAACCAGAAGTTTATCCGCTTCCACGGCAAAGGTAAAGGTATTATACTGATCCAGTTCAGTTGTATAAGCAGCTCCCAACTTTAGCATTGTCGGAATGAAGTCTTTAATTTCGCCTTCTGTATAGGATATCTTTGCACCTATATTCTGAACATTGATACCGGCTGAAATAATGTTATTACGCCTGTTAGCCCTGAATTCATTATATAAATAGAATGAAACATCAGCGGCATAGGAATTGCCGGCATGCGATTCTACTCCGTTAATAAGCTGTCCCCCGGTAAGATCTGACCTGATATAACGCACTGCCACCGAACCTGAAAATATATCAGAAAGTTTTCTTACATACCCAAGGTCAATGGCAAACTCATTCGGACTCTGCTGACCTTCGAATGTACCGTACTCGCTGGTAAAGATTATATCTCCCAGTGAAAAATACCGCAGCGAAGCGCTGACTGTCTGCAGGTCGTCTATCTTTTTATATCCGGAAAGATAAGCAAGGTTAATATCTGACACCAGGGCGCGCAGCCATGGTGAATATGAAAGGCTCACACCCATATCACTTTCCATGAAAGCATATTTTGCAGGATTCCAGTGCTGCGAACTAAGATCGGGAAGAGCGCCCACACCTGCATCTCCCATACCGCCAGCTCTTGAGTCAGGGGTTATTGAGAGAAAAGGCACAGCTGTAGTGATGGTATTAGCGCCCGATGTGGTAGCCTGGCCAACTCCATTTTTATAAAAAACAATAACTAATACAAAAACTAAAAATAATCGAACTGTTCTGATCATAATAAAACAAAATTGAGCGTTGCAAATATATGAATTGTTGCTCAGGCAACAATCCGATAAAATTAGAGAACGGAGGTTTTAACAAAAAAGTACATTGTCAAATAAAATTAATGAGATATTATCATCTTTCCTGATCCGGAAGTTACAGCTCCCTCTCTGTTCCTAACAGTAACCATGTACATATAGACCCCGCTCCTGTATACCCTCTCTGAGCTTCCGGAATCCCAGCGCACCGGATTACTGATATTTCCGTCAGAGCCCACCATGGATTTAAAATAATCCAGCCTTCTCCCGTTAATGTCAAAAATCTCAAAAATCATATCAAATGTAGCATCAGGTTCGTTATGTTCAAATGAAATAAATGTATGTCCGGTAACCGGATTAGGATAATTGACTATATTGAAGATCTGAAAATCATCAATAACCTCAAACTCTATCTCACTCTCGGCTGAATTGTTTGCCACATCCCATGCTTTAACCTTCAGTGAATGTTTACCTGTGGGCAGGCCTCTCAATGGAAACCTGACAGTGCCCTTTGTATGGTCATCTTTGTCGGCAACATAATAATCGTTCAGTACCATAATACCGGCAGGATCGTCATTAAGCATTGCAGTAATATCATGCCCTATGCCTGTGCCTGCAGTATTTATCCCATTATCATCTGAAAGCCAGGCAAGCAGTGTACAGTTTTTATTTACCTTATCGCCAGAAACAAAATCCCTGGAGTCTATAAAAAGTTCGATTCGGGGACCCTGGTTATCAACAATATCAGATCCCTTTCCACCTACAAAAAAATTATCAAACACGCCATGGGCGTCGACTATTCCGTTATCTGCATAATACAATATCTTACCCTCCCCGATACTGTAAGATACATCCTTGGGTACTACAAAACTAAAAGTGAAATGTCCTTTATTTACATTTGCCACTCCTTTATAGATGATATTTTCCTGAACTTTAAATTCAAACGGATTTTGTCCGGCATTCCCTAAGGTCTTTATCATTACAGCTTTGTCGTAAACCGCTGGCATTATCTCTCCAGTAAAATCATTCATGAGTTTTCCTTTCTGGTCTTCAATATGGCCCGAAATGGTAACCTTCTGCAGCGCTCCCAGGGTATCGGGTGCTGCGGCAGCAGGCTGTCCGTTGACCTCAGTGGTAATTACCCTGTACCGGGGATAAGACAACCTTAAGGCCGGATCTGCAAGCAGGACAAAATTTCTTTTGTTTATACTGTTAATGGTATTAACCTTTGCAAGCCTCATGATATCGCCCATACGATAGTGGTTGCCATCAGTATCCTTTTGAAACACATAAGTATAAAAGCTCCGGCTGATAAAATAGTTTGAAACCGCAAATGCCAGCCTGGAGGTTGAAAAAAGGCCTATACCTCCGCCATTTCTGTTTAAAAGCACATATTCTCCTGCAGAAGTTTCATCATTGTCGAACCTGCTGAACTCACATGTTGCAGTAACAAATACGGGCAATCTCTTCGAATTTGACCATGAATTTATATGACTTATATCCAATACATTTTCATCAGCAATAAAACGGTCGTTGGCATGACCTACATAATTCATTATTAACACGCCCTCTTTTACCCTGTCATTAATTGCCCTGGTAACATCAGGATAACTTTCACCTCCCGGCCCGGTGATCTGTTTATATGCATCAAAATATATCTTATCAGTTATAAATTCACCATGATTTTCATTTACAACACCTGCCAGCCGTTCAGAATCATACATATGAAGGTTATCGTCCTCGTCATCAGCAATAAAACAAATTCTGTTACGCCAGTCGCCTAAAGCCTCAGGTGAATGATAAGACAGGATCTTATTGAGTACCAGCTCTGCTTCTCCTTCTGAAGAAGCCGGTATACGTCCTATTCCCAGATCCACAGCCCCATTATAAACAGTCTCTCCTTCATCAAGCAGCACAAAATAGTCGTCTGTCACAAAGGAGGCCAAAGGATTCAGTGAATTATCCGACTGAAATGTGGGAATAAATGCTTTATTGCCCTGGTTAATATTTTTATTGTCATAGCTGCCATCGCCAAACAACAGTACATAACGCAGTCCTTCCTGCCGGTCATACATCATTTTAATAAAATTGCGAATTCCTGCAGCTTCCTTCCTGCCTGAACTGAACTCATTGTATAGTTTATCCGTCCTGACAACCCCGACCTTCATGCCGTCGTATGACCTGTGGTAACCGGCCAATTCATTAGCATATACAACAAACTCAGGGTGGGTGATAATTATATATTCGGGTGTATCGATAGCATGAAGATTTTGATTCTCCACTTCCCCCACTGCTTTAGGCTCCCGGAAATTGCCGTCGGGATCAAAAGCCACATATTCTTTTAATTCTGAAGAGTAACTCTTTCCCGAAAATTTTCCTCCTGAAGATTTTACAGCTATCTCTTTAACATTGAACATGTCGGTAACGTCCCACACCTTAAGCGACGACGACTCCGACTCAATTTCAAACTCCAGCACATTGCCTTCGCCCACTGAATTTATATCCCTGAAAAATAGCACCTCCTCTCTGTAATGCTTTAGTCTACGCCTGTAATTTAACTCAATATAATCAAGCCATGCCTCAGGATTTGCAGAGCTGCCGAAATATTTAAGGATCAGACTTTCCGTGCCCTCTTCTCCTGAAAAACTGAAAACCGGTTCTTTCATATCAGCATAGAGGGTTGTAACATCGGATGTATTAACACGCGAAAAGTTTATCTTCCCCAATGCCGATTGGCCTGCTGATACCAACATCTCAGAAGAGGCCGATGAGCGGGCTGCTGCATTTATGCGCAAAGTTATTTCTGTCAGCGCCTGCTGGTCGCGGACCGGCAGAGGATAGTTCTTAGTGGAGCCGTGTATAAATTTATCTCCGAACCACTTTTTACCCGATCTTAAAAGATTGAATTTCTCTGTTTTTATTAATGCGTATTCGTCAAAAGAACTTATAAAATGAGACGGATTCTCCCGGATCTCATCCGACGGTTCAACAATTTTCGAATCACCGGGATCTTCACGCAGAAAAAAATAACCGGTACTTGTATAAGCATTCAGTTTATGACGAAAAAAACCTTCGCCGGGCCCTGGTTCCCAGCTTGTAGTACCCGGATCATAAAAAAATATGCAATCTGCACCTTTATTTTTACCATGCCAGGCAGTCACACCCGGAAGATCATCAAATTCGACAGCCCCAACCTCTTCGGTAAGACTTAATCCTCCTGCTCCGTATATATTTACTTTCCGGGGATTGGAAAAACCCCATTCAGTTAATCTGGAATAGGGGATTTTATAAATACCTTTACCTGAGGTGCTTACTTTATACCATCTCCCATTTTTCAATACCGACTCACTCTTCCTGTTATAAGAAGCGGCAGTTGCTGATTTCATGTTAACCGGTATCTGCTTCAGCTCAAATCTCTTAAGTAATAATATTTTCTCATTTTTCCTGATAACTGCCGGAATTTGAATCTGTATTATCGCAGAGCTCCCCGACCCCGTTTTTTCTTTCTTCAATGTAAGCTCATCAGGTATGTTATCAGCAAAAGTAATTTCAGGGGCAGTTTCCAGCTCCTCAAACACCGGATTCTCAATAACGAACTGAAAATCAAGTTGTTTATCCGGCACAAAAACGGGCCTGTAATATACCGGTACGCCATCAATACCTTCGGGGTATTCTGCTTCCGGGAAAGATAACCCCAATCCGTTAAGCGGTGTATCAGAAGGAAGCCAGTTAATCACTACTATCTCTTTTCGGATATCATTTGCAAAAAATCCGAATAAAATAAATAAAAACGGGTATATATATTTAATCTTCAACCAGTGACAAAATTTAATGTTAAAACGCCTTTCAAAAATAAATATTGCACGTGAAACAGTTAACAATTTCCCATTAAAATGATTAAAATATTATTTATACCTAAGCTTATCACCTTTATTTTTCAGCATTTATATATCTGCTCTGCAAATTATCAGGCCTCAAATATGTTTAATAATTGCACCTTTGCAAAAAATCATTTATTTTTATATATGTGTTAGACAATAAGAATGCAACAAATCAGTTATATTTGTGGACAATCTATTGGTAGTAAATAAACAATTATAATGAGATGAAACGAGTCATGTACTATCTTACATACAGGAAAAACATTATATATGACGAGTTCCATCGAATACCGAAAAAATTAACAATTATAATGAGATGAAACCAAGAACATTATTGTTGCTATTTCTGGTTATATCAGTTTCAGGATGCAAATTATTCGGTGGTAAAAAAAGCCAAAGTTCCCGAACAACAGGTTGGGAATATAATTCTGAAGAGACAGGAAATATACCTTACTTATCGGGTTATGATCAGGAAACAGGTCCGGGACTGGTATTTATTCAGGGAGGAACCTTTACCATGGGCCGAGTGGAACAGGATGTTATGTATAAATGGGATAACCACCCGCGAAGAGTAACTGTGGCATCATTTTATATGGATGAAACCGAAGTGTCGAACCAGGATTACAGGGAATATATTTACTGGCTCAGCAGGGTATATCCGGGTGACAGGGAAAAGATCAATTCTGCCCTTCCCGATACGAATCTTTGGCGGAGTGCCCTGGCATATAATGAACCATATGTGAACAACTATTTCAGACACCCTGCCTATAGTGACTATCCTGTGGTGGGAGTCTCCTGGGAACAGGCACAGCAATATTGTTCCTGGCGTACAGACAGGGTAAATGAGAAACTGCTTGTTAATAAAAGGATATTGCAACATGATAATACCCAGGCAGGCGAAAATATATTCACAACGCAGACATACCTTGCCGGTATGTATCAGGGCACTGAAGGAGACAGGCCCCAGGAGAACCCTGACGGATCAACAAGACGAGTCAGGTGGGAAGACGGGATCATGCAGCCCACATACAGGCTTCCCACGGAAGCAGAGTGGGAATATGCTGCTTACGGACTGATTGGCAACACTGAAGACGAATTGCTTACCGACCGGAGATTATACCCGTGGAACGGAAGCTATCTCAGGGAGGACAGAGGAAGAACCAAAGGCCGGTTAAGAGCAAACTTTATCAGAGGCAGAGGTGACCTTATGGGTATGGCAGGTTCTTTAAATGACAACGCAGATATCTCTGCTCCTGTCTTTTCGTACGAACCAAATGATTACGGACTTTATTGTATGGCCGGGAATGTAAACGAATGGGTTGCCGATGTATACAGGCCTTTGTCATTCCTGGATGTCGAAGAGTTTCAACCATTCAGGGGAAATGTCATTACCGAACCAAGACGAGATAATAACGGAGACCTGATGCGCAACGAATACGGGGAAATAATCCACGACACCATAGCTGATTACCGTAACTTCAGAGATGGAAGTAAAGAATCTCAAATAGTTGAATCCGGCGACTGGAATTTAGAAGAGGAGAAAAGAACCTTGGATATGTATATTCAGGATGACCGTCCCGGTTCCTTCTCCTCACTTATAAGTGATGAGGTAAGAGTATATAAAGGGGGATCCTGGAAAGACCGGGCATACTGGCTTGTTCCGGGCACCAGAAGATATCTCGAACAAACCAAGGCTCAGAATGACCTGGGATTCCGTTGTGCCATGACCCGTGTAGGAAGTCCTGAAGGATTCTAACAATCACCATAAGATCAACACCAAAGAGATATACAGACTGTTTAAAAAGTACCCTGTAATAGCCACTGACAGCAGGCAGATCAGGGGAGAATGTCTGTTTTTTGCCCTCAGGGGTGAAAAATTTAACGGTAACAGATTTGCATCTGATGCCCTGAAAAGAGGTGCCATCAGAGCCGTTATCGATGATAAAAATTATCTGGAAGGCGAAAAGACCATATTGGTTGAGGATGTATTGAACACACTGCAAAGCCTGGCAGCATACCACAGGGCGAAGCTCCGGCTGCCGGTCATTGCTGTAACCGGATCAAATGGGAAAACTACTACAAAAGAGCTCATAGCAGCAGTGTTGTCACAAAAATTCAATATCTCTTATACAAAAGAAAACCTGAACAATCATATCGGAGTTCCTCTGACACTGCTTGAAATGACAGACATAACAGATATGGGGATAGTGGAGATGGGAGCAAATCACCCCGGTGAAATTGAAGCTCTGTGCAAAATTGCAGACCCTGATTTCGGAATAATTACAAATATTGGAAGGGCTCACCTTGAAGGGTTTGGTTCATTTGAAGGCATTAAGCAGACCAAGGCAGAGCTTTATAAATATATTTCTTTAAAGAACGGTACCGTTTTTTACAATCAGGATGACTTAACACTGAAAGAACTCACCCTCAATTTGTCCAATAAGATCAGTTATGGCAGTCATGATGCAGACATGATCGGAGAACCGGTATACGCACCCCCTTATCTGCATGTTAACATTAAACTGCCGGAAGAAACCCTGAATATCAACACAAAACTTACCGGCATGTATAACTTTGAAAATATAATGGCTGCAGCATGTATCGGCAGTTACTTCGGAATTACCCCTTCTGAAATAGCCATGGCTTTGCAAAATTATCAACCCGAAAATAATCGTTCACAAATTATTAAGAAGAATGAACTGACAATCGTCATGGATGCCTATAATGCAAATCCTACAAGCATGGAGGCTGCCATAGAAAGTTTTGCTTCAGGTTTTCAGGGACCTAAATGTCTGATAATCGGAGACATGCTCGAACTGGGCCAATACACCGGGGAGGAGCATAACAAAATACTCCGCCAAATAAAAAAACACTCCTTTGAAGAGGTTTTACTTGTCGGCCCTGCCTTTTCAGAAGCATCAAAAGGCTTTCCCTTCAAATCTTTTAAAGATACAGCCGGATTGTGCCTCTATCTGATTGAAAATAAGCTTAACGGTTGCGCAGTACTTATTAAGGGTTCCCGCGGGATCAGACTGGAGAAGGTGCTTGACTTCCTTTAGTTCGTTAATGGCTTCTCAACCTTCAGCACATCAGAGATAGCCTTTTCAAAAGTAGCCTTGGGCAGAGCCCCCATAGCCATTTGTGGTTGTCCTTCAACAGGTACAAAAAGTAACGAGGGAATACTTTGTATTCCAAACATCCCGGCTAATTCCCGTTCCTTTTCAGTGTCAATCTTGTATATTTTAATACTGTCGCCATACTCCTTCTGCAACTCTTCAAGCACCGGGGCTACCATCTTGCATGGCCCGCACCAGTCAGCATAAAAATCAATTAAACATGGTACACTGCCTTCATATTTCCACTCCTTGTTTTCCTCCCAGTTAAATACCTTTTCTTTAAATGTCTCTTTTGTTAAATATTCTAACATTTCTAACTAATTTAAATTATATACATATTTACAGTAATGCATATCAGTTATCAAATATAATACCATTTTTTTTCACATGGCCGGTATCTGATCCGGATCTGTTCCCATTTAATGCAAGTATTACTTTACACATTGAATTTCAGGATAATGTAACATATTTTACAATTACTTTTACTTAGGTTAATATTATCTGTTTTGTCTTTTCAAATTACGAATAAAACATGTTATAATTATAAATATTGTAATTTTGTCACGATTTTACCAGGTTTGTCATATTATAAAGATATAATCCTTAAAATGGATATAAAACTTAAAAACAGAATTTTTGAACATATTTCGAAAGCAGCAGACCAATTGGGACAGGATACTTATGTTATCGGGGGTTATGTCAGGGACATGTTGCTTAACAGACGGTCGGAAGATATTGATATTGTGACAGTGGGAAGCGGGATAGATCTGGCAGAAAGGGTAGCCGGACTCATAAAACCGAAGCCTAAAGTTAGTTATTTCAGAAATTTTGGAACAGCACAGTTAAAGTACAGAAATTTCGAGGTTGAATTTGTTGGCGCCCGAAAAGAGTCATACCGCAGTGATTCAAGGAAGCCGATTGTTGAAAATGGAACACTGGTGGATGATCAGAACCGCAGGGATTTTACAATAAATGCTCTTGCTCTGGGACTAAACTGTTATAATTTCGGCAAATTAACCGACCCCTTTAACGGATTATCCGATTTAAAGAGCAGGATCATCAAAACTCCGTTAAATCCGGATGAAACTTTTTCTGACGATCCGCTCAGGATGCTGAGGGCCGTTCGTTTTTCCGCCCTGCTGGATTTCACTATTGATACAGGAACAATGCAGGCTGTCGCTGCAAATAAAAACAGAATAAATATAGTGTCTGCCGAACGGATCACCGACGAGATTAACAAGATCATTATGACCGGCAAACCTTCAATTGGCTTTAAGATACTGGAAGAAACCGGACTGCTGGAGATTATCTTTCCTGAACTGGCCAGGCTTAAAGGAGTTGAAATAATAAATGGCATCGGGCACAAAGATAATTTTTATCACACTCTTGAAGTTTTGGATCGCGTTGCCGTCAATTCAGATAATCTGTGGCTGCGGTGGTCAGCTCTTCTGCATGACATAGCAAAACCGGCTACGAAAAAATTTCAGGAGGGACAGGGATGGACTTTTCACTCTCATAACTTTGCCGGCAGTAAAATGATTCCGGGGATTTTCAGAAGAATGAAACTGCCACTGAATGAAAAAATGAAATATGTCAGTAAAATAGTAAAACTACATATGCGCCCCATTATACTCTCCGAAGAAGAGGTAACTGATTCGGCAGTAAGAAGGTTGCTCTTTGAGGCCGGCGACGATATCGACGACCTGATGCTTCTCTGTGAGGCTGATATAACATCAAAAAATCCGCTTAAGGTGAGACGCTATCTGAAAAATTTCATGATAGTCAGGAAAAAACTCATGGAAATTGAAGCTAAAGATGAGATCAGGAATTTTCAGCCTCCTGTTTCGGGAGAATTGATAATGAAAACCTTTAACCTCCCTCCCTGTAAAGAGGTTGGAATTATTAAAAATGCAATCAAAGAGGCAATACTTGACGGAAAAATAGGTAACAACTTTGATGAAGCCTTTTCTTATATGAAAAAAAAGGCAAAAGAATTAGGACTGAAAAGCTCTCAGGGTACAGATCTTAACTGAATAATTACAGGCAAATGATCGCTGAAACCAC
Source organism: uncultured Prolixibacteraceae bacterium (assembly GCA_964495655.1). GTDB lineage: Bacteria > Bacteroidota > Bacteroidia > Bacteroidales > Prolixibacteraceae > JAAYJR01. Next base: position 29,153 of record CAZBWK010000047.1, read on the forward strand.
CAGTGTAGGTATACCCATAATAGGTTCTTAACGGCTTTACCCCGCCATACCTTTCATCCGGCTCAAGCAAGAATGGAAGGTCGACAATCCTGGCTGATTCTCTTTCAGTATATAATCCGGATTGCTTGTCAAGAAGGTTGCCTGAAACCATAATCTGATCAAATACATACCATTGAGATCTGTATTTAGTAGTTCCGATATCACCATCAGTCCAGTCGGCCGACAAATTATAAATATTACCTGCACTGTAATATTCAAGGTCGGGCAACGCCTTCAGATGCCCGGTAATACTTATATCCCCTGGCTGATCATTAAAATCACCCATTATTATTATCTGTGGATCTGTATATTCAGACCAGAGCCTTTCCAGCTTTTCCCTTAATGTCTCTGCCGCTAAAATTCTCAATCCTCTGCTCTTTAGCAGTCCGGAATATCTTGATGGCCAGTGGTTAATAAAAAAATGAACTGTGTCTGTCCGGTCGAATACTCCTGAAACATACATTATTTCACGCGTGTGGATTATTTCACCCTCCTTGTCAACAAGAGGAATATAGCTGAACTCCAACGGATCAAATATGCCCGGATCGTATAAAAATACCACATCAATGCCACGGTTATCGGGAGAGTCTTTATGGATTATATTATAATTAAAATTCCCCAGCGGGGAAAAGGACAGCAGTCTTTCAAGAACATACCTGTTCTCTGTCTCACATAACGCAATTATTTGCGGGGGGTTCCAGCCTGAAGAATTTAAAACAGCCTTTGAGATATTAATCAGCTTCCTGTTGAACCGCCCTGCTGTCCATCTTCTTGAACCTTCAGGCGTAAACTCATCGTCGGAGGTTTCAGGATCATCATGAACATCAAACAAATTCTCAACATTATAAAAGATAATATCATAGCTTTCCGGGTGATCCTGGGGGTAAGCGCCGGAAAATATAAAATAACAATATAGGGTTAACAGAAAGTATTTAATCTTTTTTCTTTTTTTCCACTCTTTCAAATGCGCCCAGATCAGGACCCACATCTGCCAATCTGTCCTTATTCAGGATGTCTACAGGAAATCTCTTTGCAAAAGCAAAATTCCCTCTGTCTTTTGCAGCAGACAGTGTATCAAGCGAATAATCCCGCTTGTCGAAAGGGTCAACAAATTTAGGATCAAAGTTCTTGCCCCTCCATACATTTTTATAATGGTTTTTGTCGGAAAGGTCAAGGGTGTCGGGAACCTGAAGGATACAATGGTCAAAAGTATAATTGAACATATTTTCTTCATTATTGCCCAACTCAATTTCATTAGGGTAGTTGCCATAAATTATGGAGTTGCCGAAAAAGGCATTTTCGAGATCCCCGTTATAGATAACGGTGGACCCGTCTGTTTTTTTCACCGGCAAAAAATTTGAAATTATGACTGATGAGGAAGCTCTTGCTTTAGGTGAATAGTTACCCCAGAAATTAGCTATTGTTGTATGATAAAATTCATAATTTCCACCTGCCAGAAAGGCAGCAGCATAAAAGCCACAGTTAGCTATTAAATTATTATACCCGGAAATCCTCGACTTTAAAGCAAAAAGTCCGGCGTATGCCATATTTTCAATCCTCGAATTATTTATCTGAAGAGTTGCATAACCCTCTTTTTCAATAGTACCAACCTGAAGCCCGATGTTCGCATTTTTTATAGTTACAAAATTCAAAAGATTATCATGACTCCCGGATTCAATTATAATTCTGTTCCATTGATTGGGAATATTTTTATAACTCGGTTCCAACCTGTCTGAGGAGAATACGATAGGATTTTCATAAGTGCCGTCAGCAACAATGTTACCCTCTATATAAAGTCCTGAATTCTTATGAAAATAGATCCTGGTGCCTGCCTCTATTGTGAGGGTTGAGGTACTGTCAACAAAAGCATGGCCATAAACCAGGTAAGGCTTTTCAGATGTCCAGTCGGAATTTAAAATATAACCGTCTTTAATAAGATTAAAATCCTGACCGTATGCAATTAGATTAACACTCTGAAAATTGTAATTCGTGACAAACTCAATGGAATCCTGTACAACCATAGGATTATTCTGGCCATTGGGGTCAACCGTAACTGCCACGAAAATAAAAATACTGTCATGAGCAGGAATTACAACATCATAAGCTTCATTTGCAATATCCCCGCTAATGTTAAGCCTGAAATTTGAAAGGTCTCCATTTGCAACCCGTATTCTCGATATCAGTATATCTTCATTATAGGGATTATATACTTTAATATGTTGGGTGGTGGAGCCTATATTGGTAAATATGGTGTCGAACATCACTGTATCCCTTGAAAAAAGCAGACGTGCATCGGGAGATTTCAGATATCCCTCATCTTCACAGGAAAAAAGTGAAATTAGCATAGTTATAACTATTGCTGTATTAAGCAGATATTTTAATAATCTCCAAATCATTTTTTCTATAACGAATCAACCGGGTTGTTATTACTACAAATATAAAAATCAATTTACAATTTTTAACATTTTTTTGCAAGTATTACAGCCCTGAAAAATTATTTTTTAAAATCCGGATATAATAAATAATCTGTTCTTAACTCCTTATATATTTCCAGATCAGCCTTCCACGAGTCAATAATGTCATTTTCGGAATAGCCCTGCCTGAT
>CAZBWK010000048.1:0-31739 GCA_964495655.1 uncultured Prolixibacteraceae bacterium
TAAAGTTGATACGAAAATTGCAGATTAATTAATTGAAAAAATAATAGTATGAAAAGAATAATTCAAATCCTTAAGAAAAAAGGTAAGTAGCACAGGTTAATGTTATGGTAATCCATTGCCAGAGTGTTTTAAGAAGTCAAACAGTCAAACTGTTAAATATGCAAACATTTTTATAATTAAACGAACTCATATAAAAATTGCCTTAGAGGTAAATGTTTGATGCCCTCGTAACTTGTACCTGAATATTCATCAAGAGTGATAACATATTTAGGATAATTATCTTTTAATGCAAGTAAATTTCCGAATTCTCTTGTCATTGTCTGTTTTTCAGTGATACGCAATGCCACCTGTATGTATATTTTCTCTCCCTGCCGTTCTGCAATAAAATCTATCTCTTTGTCTTGCTGTTTACCAATCAGCACAGAAAATCCAACAGATATCAGATGAAGGTAGACTGCATTTTCAATTATCTGGCTCATATCAAACGGGGAAAATCCGGCAATAGAATTTCTCAGGCCAACATCATTGAAGTAATATTTTTCCCCTGCTTCAAAAACTTTCTTACCCCGGATATCTGATCGTTTAATACTGGTAATCAGCATCGCAGTTGTAAGATAACTCAGGTAATTCAGGATGGCTGTAATTGAAATTGAAATATCCTGTGATTTTAAAAACTTTGCAATTCCTCTGGCTGAAATTAGATTGCCTGTTTCATTAGCCAGGTATCTGACCAGTCTGTTTAAAAAATCGATATTCCGTATCTCAAAACGTGAAACAACATCCCTGAAAAGAATAGACTGACTGATATTTTTTAAATAATCAAAAACAATTTCATCCGTTAGCTCCAGGTGAATTAAATAAGGCAGGCCACCATATTTAAGGTATGTGTTAAGATTTTCAACTGTATTGTCCAGTTGGTGGAATATTAAAAATTCTGAATAATTCAAGGCATGTACCGGAATTTCAATATACCTGCCCCCTAAATAAGTCCCTAATTCCCCGGAAAGAATATGGGCATTGCTCCCGGTACAATAAATATCATAACCACCCTCTGCAAGAAGGCTTCTAAGTGTTTTTTCAAATCCGGGAACCATTTGAATTTCATCAATCATAAGAAAATTAAGCTCCTTTTCTTTGGCCTTTGATTTAATATAATTATAAAGATCTCCTGCAGTCCTGATAATTTCAAACTCGTTAACTTCAAAATTTATGTAAATAATATTTGAATCAGGAAATTGCTTGCGGATACTATCCATGGTTTGTAGCAGCAGATAGCTTTTCCCGACTCTTCGTTGACCAATGAGTACTTTAATGATCTCCTTTCCAATAAAACGGTCAATTCGTTTCTTATATAGTTCTCTAATAATATATGCCTTCATCGCTATGCACTATAAATAACAAACACACAAAAATAACTAATTTTGTCATTTATAACAAACAAAATCGTATTAAAATCAAAGTTTGTCATTTATAAAGACTGCTATACTTTTACGAATTCAGGAACAAACCTCACTTGTGGCACTCTTTATTTATCATAATTTATATAATGCTCTTCAATTCCGGCAAATCATTTATGATAATTTCCCAAACGGCCTCCATCTTTATATTAAAATACTCATGGGAAAATAATCAAAGCTTTTATTACGACAATCTTTCATAAATCAGGGTTAAATCAGATTTAATACTCTCCAGGATAAGTGGTTTAAAAGAGTCAATGAACCCAACATCTATTTTCCTGTGCAGCTCATTCTCCAGTTTATATTGTATCTCTGCCAAGTCAAAATAACTAAAATCAGTATCTGTTTTTACTGCGATATCAATATCACTATCCGGCCTGTCTTCCTGTCGTGCAAAGGATCCGAAAATCCATGCAATCTGAACTTTTGAAAATCGCTTCAGGGTGCTTTTAATCTTGGCTATAATCTCATTTTTGTCAGCCACAATAAAATTTTTTATATTCAATTTTTTTTCTGCCAATTTTAACACATCCCTGGCAAATTCTTCATCACCAACTTGATAAACAATAATATCGCTGAAATAAGACAGTAACAATTCTTTTGGATCATAATTAAAAAATTCTGCCAGCTTTCTTACCTGATCTTTAGAAAGTTTTCGCTGTCCGCGTTCAACCTTGCTCAATATTGCCTGATCAATATCCAAAAAAGCGGCAACTTTGCGTAGTGGATATCCTTTGTTTTTTCGCAAATTCCTGATTAACTCGCCAAAACTCTGCATATTGAAAAATATATTTTGACAAAAAAAGTCAAATTATATTAAATAACAAATGGTTCGATCTGAATAAATTTAATAATTTTTAAAATCATTAACCTATCTAACCTCAATAACAGCATACTTGGTTAACTTCCAAAACTCTTTCGGGTCTTTGATCTCAAGGTAGGCAACCAGGTCATCTTCATAAACAAACTGGTATGAGCTGTCGCTATGCTCTGAAATAACATCAGCCTTTTTTGTATAGAGAGGTATAATTTGCGAATTTCTGATGTCCAGCTCCGTAAAATACTCCTCATTCAGATCTTTCTTTATTGATTTGCTGCCTCCAAGTATTCCCAGGACACCCCCATCCCTGGAAACAATTCCATGCTCTTTCAATTCCCTGAATGTTCCGAAAGCCCAGTATGCCTTGTTAAGTTCGTGATCCAACTCCTCGATCTTTTGCGAAGATTCGCTGATGTAACCTTGCATGTTTTTCAGTGAATCACTCATTTCAAGAACCTCTGTTTGCAGAAAGGCAACTTGTTCATCCATTTCAGCGATTTGACTGTCACGTTCTTCTATATCTTTTTTCAGGCCTGCGATCACACGGTTCTGTTCATCGAGTTCCTTTGTGAGCCTGGCTATCCTGTTCCTGAAAGATTTAAGATCAATATCAGAGGATGCTAACTTGTTACTCAACTCCTCTATTTTCTTCTCACTCTCCTCAAGCATAGTGTTCATAAGAGCAATATCATCTATGATCCGCTCCTTTTTGGAGGGGCCTCCTTCCTGCTGCTCAAGCTCCAGCTGCCCTCTTTTATTCTTTATGAAAGTCAGATTCTGCTCTATTTCGCTTATAGTCCCGTCAAGGTCACTTATCACTGAATCCCTGGTATTGATCAGAAAATGAAGATTTTCTTTTTCAACTGTGAGCTGATTTATTCTGGCATTCCTGCTTATCAGAATATACAGTCCGGCCAAAATAAGTAAAACAATGATTGCTCCCGGCACAATGCTATTGATAACTGATTTATTCAGTCTTTTCCCGGAATTTTTCTTTTTAATTTCAATATCTTGCATTTTATTGCCCTCCCAAAAATTAATTAAACATCACTGCCACCAGGTAAAATCTATCCTTACGGCAGATTAATAATTATTATATCGGAATAGGATTTTTCAATAGATATGCCAAATTACAAATTATTGTATGTTGCTGGTAAATAAAGAGTTAATTGCTAACAACAACTATCAGCATGCTATCTTTTTGATAATTTTTTATCAGAATGATTCATTCAGGATTGAATCTTTAACGAGGCTTACGAAGATTTTTTCATCATCCTGTAAACAGTGGCCACTCCGATACCTAATTTTTCAGCAACCTTGGAAGTATTATTGTTATATTTCTTAAGGTATTTGTTAAGTATTTTAATATTGTATTCCCTCAGGGTCATTTCATTATTGTCGCCATCTTCGAGAAGAGCCTGGTTCTCAAGCACTATATCATCACCGGTTATTATTTCAGTATCCGCAACAGTTATAGCCAGTTCCATCACTGATTTTAATTCCCTTACATTACCGGGAAAACTGTAACTTAAAAGTTTATCAACTGCAGATTTAGAGAGTGTTTTAAGCGGAATGTTATTGTCATGGCAAAATTCATTGATGAAATGCTTTGCAAGTATTATAACATCATTTCCCCTGTCACGTATAGGAGGAAGCTCGATGTGCAGCCCGTACAGACGATAATAAAGGTCCTGCCTGAATTGTTTTTTTAACACAAGCTCCTGCAAATTTTTATTGGTTGCAACAATGATCCTGCAGTCCGTTTTAACAGGTTTGTTGCTGCCAATCCTCACAATTTCCTTTTCCTGCAAAGCTCTTAACACTTTTGCCTGAAGGGAATAATCCATTTCAGCAATTTCATCAAGAAAGAGCGTTCCTCCGTCAGCTTCCTCAAACTTGCCGATCCGTCTGTAAGAAGCTCCTGTAAAGGCCCCTTTCTCGAATCCGAACAGTTCACTTTCGATCAGATCATTTGGGATTGCTGCAACATTGACTGCCACAAAGGGTTTATCGGAACGGGTTGAATTATAATGTATTGCCTTTGCTACAAGTTCCTTGCCAGTACCAGTTTCCCCTGATATAGATACGCTTATACCGGTGCGCGTGGCTTTTTCAATTAGGCTATAAATATTCTCAACCGCATTACTCTTCCCTATTATAGAACTGGCATATTTATATTTTTTCTTTACTTCGCCACGCAACGAAATTACTTCATTTTTCAGCCTTACACCGTTCCGGATATTCTGAACTGTGTTTAAAAGACGTTCCCTGATATCCCTCGACTTAACAATATAATCGTAAGCCCCATGTTTCAGAAGTTCCACAACCACCTCAATTTCGTTTTGCTCAGAGATCAGAATAACCTGGATATCTTCATTTTCCTGTTTAATCCTTTTGAGTATTTCAAGGCCCTGTATATCCGGAAGCCGGTAATCGAGTGTAATTACATCCGGTAATTTATAGAGATTATCAAGGCACTTTTTACCTGTTGTAAATGATTCTATATCATAATCCGGGTTTAGCGAAAGGTTATGGACTAATAACCGGTTGTACCACTCGTCATCCTCAACTACAAATATCCTGAAGGGCTTATCATTCATTATGTTAAGTTTATATTTCCGCCTTTAAAATTATTTATCTAAAGTACGCAAAAATTTCCTTAAAAATTCAATCACCCTGCCGGCTTCCTCATAAACATCAGCAAAAAGACCGGAAATAATCCGGAAATTATTCGCCCTGTGAGACAGATATTCCAGTTTTTTTAATTTCTTATAAAGATCAACGGCATTTATGTGTTTGGCGGGGGCAGCCATTTTATGTGCAGTTTCAGAAACCGTATCCGGGTCATCTTCATCAAGAGCTTCCTTAATACCGGATAATCCCTCTTCGGCAGTTTTTATGAACAGCAAAATCATCTCCTTGAGAAATTCCTGATCTCCATAACCAAGTTTTTCAAGTTCTGCAGGATCAATCGGGGGTTTTACCTGCAAGGTGGAATTTGAATTATTATGAAAAGAAAAAATGGTATTATAAAGATCAATCTCCGAAAAAGGTTTAAGCAAAAAACTTTTCATTCCGGCATTGAGGCATGCTTCACGGTCCGCCTTGCGGTCGGAGGCAGTGACAGCCACTATCCGGGCTTCAGGATCAGAATCTGTTATTTCCTTAGCGGCATCCAGGCCGTTTTTTCGCGGCATTCTTACATCTAAAAAAATTATATCATATTTTCTTACCTTTGACATTTCGACTGCCTCTTCCCCGTCAACCGCTTCATTGTAATTTACACCCCATTTGTCAAAAATATTCTTAATAACATATCTGTTAAATTCTTCGTCATCTGCAATTAGTACAGTTAAGGATTTGAAATATTCCGGTATATCAGGCATGGTTGATTCTTCTAATTCAATTTTCTCCGGATCACCCTTCAGGTAGGGAATTGAGACAAAAACGGCAGTGCCTTTATGTAATTCGCTTTTCAGTGTGATCTTGCCACCCTGCATTTCAACAAGTTTCTTTACTATCGAAAGTCCAAGCCCGGTCCCACTATACTTTTTACCCCCCTCTGTTTCAACCTGAACAAACTCATCAAAGATTCTGTCAAGATTTTCTTCTGAAATACCGGTCCCGGTATCTTTAACCAGAATGTCTATTCTTACTTTATCTTCTTTATCATCAGATGACTTCACTTCTAAAACAACCTTTCCTTCGTCCGTGAACTTAATAGCATTGGTCAAAAGGTTTATAAGTATTTGTTTTAATCTTAAAGGGTCTCCCAGTATTGCATAGGGCAATGTATTAATAGGCCAATATTTAAGCTCAATACCCTTTTTCACTGCTTCGATATTTTGAATGCTTATAACCTCTTCGAAAACAGCAGCAGGGGAAAAATGAACTGAATTGAATTTCAATTTGTTACTCTGTATTTTAGAAAAATCGAGAGTGTCGTTAATAATTGACCTGAGATGACCGGCTGATCTTGCCAGGATTGCCAGTTGTTTTTTCATCTGACCCTCACCGGATTGCTTATGCAATTGCTCGGAAAGGCTATATATCGCATTGACAGGAGTACGCATCTCATGACTCACATTGGCAGCAAACTGCTCTTTGGCAGCAGCCAGCCTTTCTGCTTCCAGCTTTGCTTTTTTCAATGCACCCTGGTAGGATCTTGATTTCCTTTGATAATTGAATAACATAAAAATGACAACTAACAGTAAAAACATTGCAGCTGCCGAAAATGCTCCCATCCTTTTAAATGTAGTTCTTGCCTGCTGATCAGCTTCTGCAGTTTTTAAAAGCCGGTTTTCAGCTTCGTAGTTCTCTCTGCGTAATATCAACTGGTTTAATTTTTCCCCAATCTCCCCGTTTCTCTCAATTAATTTTGATTCAAGAATATTAATCTGTGCATCCTTCTCTTTGATTATGGATTCAAGATTAGATATTTCTCTCTTTATATCAGTTTGTTCAAGCTTTTTTTCTACAAAAACAGTATCTCTCTTTAACCTGTTACCTCCGCCAAATATTCCTCTTAAAAACCCTTTCTGCTTCGTTTCAGAAACAACCGTATCTGCTACCGGTTCAGGTGACATGATATCCACTATGATTTTTTCCCTGCCAAATAACCCTCCTAAAAAGCCTTTTTCCCTGGTTTCGGTGATGACTGTATCGACATCAGTGTATTCAAGTTTTGAATAGATCCGGGAAAAGGCTGGATCCATTCCGGTGGATGACTTGTGAAGGTCCAGGACGTCCTGCCATATTTGAAGCTTCTCAATTGCAAGTTTATAGAAGTTATTGGCCAAAACAGTGTATTCGGATGAAGAGGTATTTTTAAGATCGTTAAGTTTTTCAGTTACCCTTTCATTCAGTTCCTCATAAGGAGCCAGATTCTGCTCATCGTTTGTCAAAATATATAACCTTACCACATTTTCCAAACCTGACAGATCTGCAGCGATATCTTTGATTAAAAACAGCTGGTAATCAGGATTTGCCTGCTGTTTAACCGTATTGACAATGTTAGAAAGACTCTTATAAGCCAGATACCCTGTTGCGATCACAGCAGTTGCAATGATAACAGCTAACAGGGTAATCTGAAACTCTATTCTTAATTTTGCCATTAAAACAACTGATTATTAATTATTATACTCCAAACGTAAGATATAAATTCCTCAGCGAACAGTTATCTGTATTACTATGCAGTATAATTCAGCCGGAAAATCTAATGCTAAATAACAGAAATACTCAATAAATTCAAAGTTTTAATTTAAGATACTATGACCGGCAAATAATATTAATTCGCCGGCCATGTATTCTGAATTGCCATTTATTTGTATGTTACAAACAGATAATTATTCCTATGATACAGCAGTAACACAATCAACTATTCGAGCTGAAAGTTTACAGTAGTCGCATTACCGGCAGAGACGGACACATCTTTTACAGTATCACTTTCAAAACCTTCAAGCTCACATACAACTGAATAAACACCCTCCGGCACCCCTATCAGTTTATAGCTTCCTTCCACATCAGTGAATGAAGTCATAATAAGTGAATCAATCCCCCCATTCTCAGGGTTAACCAATTTTACCAAAGCGTTCTCGAGCGGATTAGGAATGGAATCTGTTACAATCCCTTCAATCCGTCCGGCCGCTCCAAGATATACCCCTCTGACTACCGGTTTAAAAATGAATCCTTCAATGATACCATTTATATTACCCTTCATTACAAACGACCGGCTTACATCAAAGTCAAGCAGCACGTCGGATGTCTCCCCTTCACCCAGCGAAATTGCCGGTTCTATTTTAATCTTGAGTCCGCTGGCCGAACCACTGGGTATCTGCAAATTATACTCACTTCCGTCGGCAAGCACTATTGTAGCATCTGTAACATGCAGCCTGACCATGTCATACACGCCAGCATCAAGATCGGCTGATGCAATCTCTGTCGTGATTCCGTTGGTCAATTTTAGCAGATCTATTTCTGTCTCACCCTCTGCAATGACTATAAATGAATCTGAATCCTCACTCATTTCCGCTTCTGCTTTCTGACGAATTTCAACCCTGTCTATGCTGACATAAGTATGACTGACAAGATCAATCGGGAAAGGTGAATCTGTAAGAAGCACATTTATTCTTCCCTTTCCTTCAGGAATTGCATATTCATCGTTGTTACAACTAATAGCAATTATGCTCAGCACCAAAACTGTAATAAATAACCTATACTTTTCCATACTAATCAAATTTTAATTATAATTTTACTATTAAAGTGCTATTGATACAATTTTCGGACTATTTCCTGATTGAAATCATAACAGTCATTATTACAGATAGTTATAAATTAACAAAGGATATCAAATATTATCAAAATGATAATAGACTTTTCAGTTCGAGAATAAAATTAAGTCTTTTTGAATTACTGAGTAGTCTTTTACAGTTTTTTACTGAGGCTTGCTCTCTTCTTCAAACTGACGGAGCAGCCGGGCATATTTTCCACCTTTTTTCAGCAGTTCATCGTGGTTGCCGCGCTCAATGATCTGGCCCTCTTCCATGACAAGGATCATATCGGAATTTTTAATGGTACTTAGCCGGTGGGCAACAGCAATAACGGTTTTCAGGGAAAAAATATTTGCAATTGCCTTCTGAATATATTGTTCAGTCAGGGAATCGACAGAACTTGTAGCTTCATCCAGCACAATGAGTTCACCGCTGCCGCAAATGGCGCGGGCAAAAGAGATCAGTTGTGCCTGCCCTCTTGAAAGGTTATCGCCATTATCCTGGATCACAAACTCATACTTACCGGGTAACTGATCAATAAAATAACTTGCCAAAACAAAAGAAGCTGACTGCTTTACATCGCTTTGGGAAATGTGTTTTCTCCCAAGCGATATATTGAATTCAACTGTGTCGTTGAACATAAAAATATCCTGCTGCATTACAGATACAGATTCCCTGATCCGCTCTGTTGGTATTTCAGTAAGCTCAGTGCCATTGACCTTTACAGATCCTTCATAGCCTGTATATGTTTTGGTAAGCAACCTGATGATTGTCGATTTTCCTGAACCGGTTGTGCCGACAAGGGCAAGCCTGTCACCTTTCCGGAGTTTGAAAGAGACATTTTTCAAAACATATGGAGAATCATCTGAATAGCGGAAAGAGACGTCACTGAATTCTATTTCATTAAACGGTATTTTTTCGATAGTACCGGCATCCCTTTTGGGTTCAGTCTCAGTCTTCTGCTCAAACAGTTCGCTTATATGTTCAAGCGCCGAAAGCGCCCGCTGAATGGTTGATATCTGTTGTGCAAACTGTTTCACGGGAATAAACAGCCTTTCCAGCGTGGTAATAAATACGATCAGCACCCCTATTGTAAAACCATAGTCCCATATCTGAATTGCCCCGTACCAGATCACCAGGGCTGTTGCCACAGATGTTATACCTTCGACAACTGAATATAGTAATGAATCATATATATTTGAATTATTCTGTGCGTCGCAGTACTGCTTATTATAGTTGTCATATTTTTCCCGGGCTTCATTCTCTGCCGAATAGAGCTGGATAGTCTTCATCCCGTTTAAAGATTCCTGCAAATAGGCTGCCGACCTGGCCAGACTTGTACGTGAATTGTTGAAGGCTTTTCTGATCTTTTTACGGAGATATCCCATAACCAATATGATCAGGGGCACAACAAGCAAGAGAACCAGTGTAAGCCGCCAGTTCAGGAAGAACAGATATCCTATTAATGCCAATGTTTTTATGCTGTCTGACAACAAGCCCAGTATTCCTGCGGCAAAAGATTCCGAGATAGCTTCCATATCGCTTGTAAGCCGCGAAAGGGTAACACCGATAGGTTTTTTGTCAAAGTAACTCAGGGGGAAACGTAATGATTTAGCAAATAGTTTCCTGCGAAGATCAACTATTGCCAGGTTGCCTGATTTTGAAAAGGAGTAACTGTAAAATCCGTCGAAAAGTATATTGCCTATCAGCACCAATGACAAAAAAAGTATCTGGGTCATTAACCCCTCAACATTCCCTGCAACAATATAGTTGTCAATAATATTTTCCACCAGCCACAGGAAGGCAATACCGGCCAGTGCTGTAACAGGAACAGATGCAAGGCTCAGGAACAACCATCTCCTGTGTGGCTTAAAGTACCCGCTAAACCTGATGAGTAGTTGCCAGTCCTTGCTCTTGATTATCTTATTAATTAACTTTTTCATTCTTTGCGATCATTTTTTCGAATAACCCTCCTGCTGCAAATTCAATATATCCCGGTAAAAAACGGAACTCTCCATTAACTGATTGTGATTACCCTGTGCTGCAATACGCCCCTCTTCCAAAACAATTGTGAAGTCGGTTTTTTCAAGTACGCTGATCCGGTTGCTGATAACAATTACACTTTTTGCAGGGTGGTTATTGATGACCTCCCTGATCAGAAAACGCTCTGTATCAGAGTCTACTGCAGAAAAAACATCATCAAGGATAAGCAATTCACAGGGAGTATAAAGAGCCCGTGCCAGACTGATCCGCTGTTTTTGTCCGCCCGACAGCATGATCCCTTTCTCTCCTACCAGGGTTTTACCCTGCATTGGCAGACGTGACAGCTCATCGGCGAATGCGCTTTTATAAATTACATCTTCGAAGCCATCCCTTAAAAAAGACTTCTCTGATCCGAAGGTTACATTGTTTTCTATTGTATCTGAGAACAGAAATACTTCCTGGGTTACTGTCTTGACAACCGACCTGATATCATCACCTCTCAGAAGCGCTGCATCTCTTTCTCCAAAATATATATGCCCCTTCTCAGGCCTTAAATATCCATTTAAACAGTTGATCAATGTAGTCTTACCTGAACCGACCTTACCTGTAATCCCGATTATTTGTCCCGGCTCAATTGTAAATGTAATATCCTCTAATACAGGCTTATCTCCATTATGATAAGTAAAGTTAAGGTTTTTTATATTTATACCGCCTTTGAAGAGCTGGTCTTTATCCTTTTGTGACAGTGGTTTTCTGTCATCATCAACCCCTTTCCTGTTCATGATAGTCTGCAAACTGCTTATACCCACAAATCCCTGCTGGAACACCGCAAGTAACCAGCCCAACCCCATAATGGGATTAGTTAAAAGCGCGGCATAGGCAATATACTCAGTAAGCTCTCCTATCGAGAATATACCATTTATTACATAAATGCCACCCGTAAAAAGTACAACAATCTTTAATATCTGACCGAGACTGGCAAGAAGAGGCAAAACAAAAGACCTGACCCAGGTTATCTTCATGGTTTTGTCATACAGAGAAACATTCTCCCTGTGAACCTCATTTTCGGCATAAGAATAGATATTGTAATTCTTAATAACACTGTTCCCCGAAAGGAATGAAACAGTTTTTCCTGAAAGCTTTTGCAGGATATCCATTCTGTAATGAGTGTTTTTAACCATCACGGCTATTCCAATCCTGACAATAATAAAAACAATAATTACAGGCAGTATACAATATAAAGTCAGCACAGGTGACATTTGCCACATCTTATAGGGAGTAATTGACAATGACAACAAAACATTTCCTATTTGTAAAACACCGAAACCTGTGATCATACGCACTCCGTTGATGTCATTGTTCACCCGCGATATTATTGTACCTGTCGGATTCTGGTCATAATAATCCTTTCCAAAGGAGGTAAGCTTTTTGAACATCTCACCTTTAATCTGCTTTTCAATCAACCGGGCAGGAACGAAGATCAATATCCTGGAAAGAGTTCTTACCAGTATCAGTCCCAATGCCAAACCCGCTATTATCAAAATATTTTCATAAAACTCTGTCCTAGCACCTGACGAATAATTACCAATCATATCAATACTTCGCTGGATGAAAACAGGTATCGTAACCGACACCCATACGGTAAGGATCAGAAAGATGATCCCCCCGGTATACCACCAGCGGTATTGATGCATGTATTTTATTAAAAACTTTAATTTCGAGAACATAATACACTTATCTTTTTATATCTTATCTGACATAATTTCTCCGGCCAGCCGGGGTCAGAAAGAGGCTTTCGTGCAATTCATTGATCAGGGCATTTTTCCAATTGTATTCTCTGCCAGATATACACAATATCCTTTAAATTTTCATTGACATCCTCTCTGAATAGTTGAAGAAACTGTTCAGCTTGAGTTATTCCGCTGTCGAGAATTCTCCTGACCGGTTCCAAAAAACGACTTTCATCCTCTGTACCTGAAGTTTCAGAACGCCTTGTAAGTCCTTTCAGGGCAATACCGTAAATATGTTTTGCTATCTTTCCCGCATGGATATCCCCGCTTGCGGCATTCAAGCCTTTAACCGGCACAAGAGATCGCACCTCCTGCAATGCCCGGAGTTTCCAACCGGAAATATATTCGTAAACTTCTTCAAGAGACTCTTTATCATATAACAATCCAACCCATAAAGCCGCGACGGCAGCAATGTCTGAAACACAACCGGCATCCATTCCCCGCATCTCAATAAACTGCTTCAGTCTCACATCAGGAAATACTGTTGACACATGGGTTTCCCAATCGCTCATGATTGGCTTTAAATGATGTTTACCGTTCAGAAAATCCTGAAAGGTCATTCCGTCGGCTGACAAATATTCATCGCCGCGATGAATAAAATACATTGGAACACGAAGAAGATAATCGACCCAACGCTCAAACCCAAAACCTTTCTCAAAAATGAACGGTAAAAAACCACACCGTTCAGGGTCAGTATCGTTCCATATATGTGCACGGTAACTTAAGTACCCGTTTGGCTTTCCTGCTGAAAAGGGCGAATTGGCAAAAATTGCTGTAAATACCGGTTGCAATGCCTGTGCGACCCGCATTTTCATTATCATGTCCTTCTCACTGCCATAATCCAGGTTAACCTGAATGGCGGCAGTGTTAACCATCATCTCGAGTCCGAGTTTTCCTTTTAAAGGCATATGTTTTTTCATCCATACATATCGCTCTTTAGGCATCCACGGAACATCCTCCCGATGCGAAAAAGGATCGACACCCATCGGAAGGCTGAATAAACCATACTCCTTACAAATTAAGTCCAGTTCCTTAAAATGATTTCTGGTCTCAATAAAAGTTTCTTTAACTGTCTTGAAATTTTTCCCTGAAAGCTCAAATTGTCCACCGGGTTCCAATGTGATTGATGCACCCTCCTTTTCAAGGCCTGTAACATTCCCTCTCTCCCAAACCGGCTTCCAGCCGGTATTCTGCATCTTTTCAAAAATGGTTTCAATTCCAGGGTGAGTATTGTAACCAATCCGCTTGAGATCAATTTTCTGAAATATAAATTTTTCATGTTCGGTGCCTATACCCCATTTTTCAGGTGGTTTACAACCCTGTTCAAAATATTCAATAAGCTGCGATTTATACTTTATTTCCTCTTTTATGCCGGATTCAGATAAACTCATTATTACTAAAAATCAAATCAATCAATTACAATTTAAAAAAATCCTTTCCCCCCTCCTGATCCGTTCACTGAAGTGAACGGCAAAGGATAAGGCTTTGAACATAGCAGCTGCCATAATCAAAAACATATCATTTAGAATTCAAAATGCTGTCAAGCACATATTTCTCTACATGACGGTTTTCCCCGATATACGGAAAATCATGCATTGAAAGCATGGCCGGGGCATTCAATTCCAATACTATATAATTATCAGACGACGGAGCAAGGCTGGTATCTTTAATTATTATGTCGACACCTGCTATTTTCAGCCCTGCAGATTTAGCTGCCCTTACTGCTATCTCCTGATAAAGGTCAGGCATTTCGTCTGTCACGTCGATGCTGTCACCTCCGGTACTTAAATTGGAGTTCTTTCTTAAATATATTTTTTCTCCTTTTCTAAGTATACTATCTGTCGTCAGTGATGCAGCCTTCAAATGTCTTTTTACTTCGTCATCAATAATTATCTTTAACAAAGGATACCTGTAATCTGTTCCGCGTCCTGCATTTTTTTTATCAATAAGCTGCCCTATTGTACTCACTCCGTCCCCTGTAACATTTGCAGGTTCGCGATATGCAATTGCCCTTACCTTATAGTCAATTACAAGAAACCTGTACTCCCTGCCGGTAAAGTACTCTTCCACAATAACCTTCCCGGAATATCTGAAAGCGTTTTCAATAGCGCTGATAAGCTCTCCACTTGTTTGCAAATTGGTGCTTACAGCTATTCCGTGATCAGTGTTGACAGGCTTCACCACAGCAGGAAATTTTACTTCATTCAGTTTTTCAGGAAGATATCCCCGTTGCAGCAAAATTCCATTGGCATAATTTATCCCGTTCCTCTTCAGAAACTGCCGGGTCATCCATTTATCATCAGATATCCAATAGGCTATCAAGCCGTTAGCATCAGATATAGTTCCTTCAAGAATAATGAACTCCTTGTCATTATAGTGCACAGATATCAGGTTATTGTCCGCATCAATTATTTCAAGGGGCAGTTTTCTACGCATTACTTCAGCAATAATAATCTGGGTTGTTGCCTCAAAATTTTCATGTCCGGGAAGCGGAGAAAATTTATTGTCCTGCAGAAAGATATCCAGTACTTTATCAGATAAAGCCTGCTGTTTAATGAAATTACCCATTGTAATTTTTTTAAATAAGTTACAAAGTAATTATAATCATCAGTGATTCTGTCATTAAAGATAGTTATTTTGATAGAATCTTAAATATGTTAAGAAATCTCTGCAGAAGCAGAAAGCTATCGATATGATACGATTGCCGGAGAGAAAGCAAATATTTTTATAATTTTGGCGGATGAAACTTGTAAACCATCAGTCAATTTCCATGAAAACCATCTCAACATTGTTGTTACTGATATCGCTGCTGTATACCTCCATTGCTCTTAAAGCACAAGCTCAAATCAACCAATTGAAACAAAATTCGCAGGTTGTGCTTGAAGATTTGAAAGAAATTCCCGGGAACGAAGGATTGGCGGGATGTTTTGCAGGTATTCACAATAATGCTTATATCCTGGCCGGGGGCACTGCTTTCCCGGATAAAAAACCATGGGAAGATGGCACTAAGCATCTCTCCGGTGCAGTTTTGATTTTCGAACAGGACAAAGAAGGAAAATTTAAACTCATTCAATCATCTCATCTTCCAACAGGTATTGGCGAAGGTGTAGCGGTTTCTTTACCTGAGGGAGTGCTTTGCATGGGGGGTATTACTTCTGAAGGTCTTTCAGCAAATGTTTTTCTCTTGAGTTGGAACAACGGACAGATTGAAAAAAAAGAATATCCACCGTTACCTATACCGGTAAAGAGCTCTGCTGCAGCAGTTATAGGACATAATGTTTATCTGGCAGGAGGAGAAACGGGAAACGGTAGCACAGACCTGTTTTTAAAGTTGGATTTAGGTCAGTTATCAGCCGGCTGGCAGACTTTACCGTCATTCCCTGTACCTGTTTCAGGCGCTATGGCCGCTGCTCAAATGGACGGTACAGAGGTAAGTCTGCATGTTTTTGGGGGACGTGCAAAAAAAACGGGAGATTTAACTACCAATTTTTATTCTTATGTCTACCGTTTCAGACCCTCCACCGGAAAATGGCAAAAAATGCAGGACATCCGCATGTCTGACGGAACCAGATTGCCGGTTGCAGTTGGAATAGCAGCTCCGGTGGGTGCTTCTCATATTGTCCTGGCCGGCGGCGATTCGGGAATTACCTTCAAAAAGGTGGAAAAGGTAATAAATTCCATGCAAAACCAAAATGCCAATTTACGTGCATTACGCGATTCTTTGTGGAAGAACCATCGGGGATTCAATCAAAAAATTTTAGTCTATAACACGGTGACCGACTCCTGGTTTGAAGCCGGCAAATGGGCAGTAACTCCGGTGGCTGTTACATCAGCCATTGCACAGGGTAATAAAATAACTGTTCCTGGAGGGGAGATCAGGCCTGGAATGAGAACACCTTTGTTTCAACAATTTAGTTTTTCAGTTAATCCGCTTTTTGGCTGGCTAAATTACCTGGTATTGGTAATCTATTTTGTCGGGATGTTGCTGCTGGGGTTCTTTTTTATGAAAAGGGAAAACAACACTGAAGATTTCTTTAAAGCTGGCGGAAGGATCCCCTGGTGGGCAGCAGGGATCAGTATCTTCGCTACCACACTTAGCGCTATTACTTTCATTGCCATCCCTGCAAAATCGTATGCGGACGACTGGCGGATGTTTATTTTTAACATGACCATAATTCTGATTGCTCCCATTGTAATCCGCTATTTCCTTCCTTTTTTCAGGCGCTTTAATTTTGACACAGCTTACCATTACCTTGAAGTCCGGTTTAACAGGTCGGTACGTTGGCTGGCATCAACGCTGTTTGTATTCTTCATGGTCAGCCGCATAGCCATAGTGCTCTTTCTGCCTTCACTGGCATTGAACGCTGTAACCGGGTTCAGTGTTTACTGGGCAATTGTAATTATGGGAGTGGTTACGATTATTTATTGTACTTCGGGTGGTATTGAAGCAGTAGTGTGGGGCGACGTGATCCAGGGATTTATACTGGTTTTCGGGGCACTGACCGCCCTGTTTTTTATGCTGGCAGGCGTGGACGGAGGATTAAAAAGATTTTTGGAGATTGCAGGGGATCACAATAAGTTCCATCTGTTCGATTTCAGGTTTGATATTTCACAGCCTGTATTTTGGGTTGTCCTGATTGGTGGCCTTGCTAATACATTAATTACCTATACCAGTGATCAGTCGGTCGTCCAGCGATATATGACAACCCGCGATGAAAAAGCTACCGGACAAAGCATATGGCTCAACGGAATATTAAGCATACCGGTTACAATTGTTTTCTTTTTACTCGGAACCGGTTTGTTTGCCTATTATACTTCAAATCCGGACCATATGGCCGTTGTCAATCCGAATATAGATTCGGTTTTCCCGCAATTCATTGTTTCACAGATGCCTGCAGGAGTAGCTGGCCTGTTGATAGCTGCCATTTTTGCGGCTGCTATGTCTACCCTCTCTTCCAATATTAACTCAGTGGCAGCGGTTGTGACGTCCGACTTTTATAAGGTGCTGGCTACGAATGGAACTGCTAAACAAAATATGAAGGTGGCCCGCTGGTCAGGAATAATTGTTGGTATTCTGGGAATCGGCATGGCGCTGGTGCTGGCTACCTGGAATATTGCCTCGCTGTGGGATCAGTTCAATACCTTTCTCGGTTTGCTGACCAGCGGACTGGGCGCTTTTTTCATTATGGGGATTTTCTTTCCGCGGATTTCAGGAAAAGCTGCATTGACAGGGGTTTTGGGCGGTTTGATATTGCTAATTATAGTGAAAAACAACACACCAGTCTCTTTTTTGCTATACGGGTTCATTGGTTTGGCAGCCAGTGTGTTGTTTGCACTTATAAGCAGCCTGTTTATGCCTGGTAAAAAAATTATAAGCGGATACACCTGGAAAAGCCGGATCAAAGAGTGAAGAAATAAATAAACCAAATTCGCCAAAATCAATGCCCTGGGTCACACCAACATGTGCTCTTTCAAGAATCGCAAAAGCCAATTTGTAACTATCTGTAGATGTATGTTTTGCATTAACAAAGACATAAAATGCGCCGGTCGGGACAACCTTAATGCTGAAGCCTTTGGATGATAAATTTACGCCTTTTATTATATGTATCCTTCATATGTAAAACATCAGAAGATGCTGAGCGCAGAGCCGCAAGGCCTGCACGTTGGGCTGTTAAACCGGCACAAATAAAGAGATTCAGCTGGAACTTTTACATTAGGCGAAATGATTTTCTCTTCTTGCTTAATCAAAATTACATTTTATATATTTAATAACCGGGAAAAATAATACCGTAATTATTTAAGCGCTTAATAAAACGGACAATTTATTTTTATCTTTACCCTGATTAGTTATCATCAATCATTATAAAAAAGATATCCATGATAAACAGATTCTTTGTCGCTTTAATTTTATTATTTTTTGTGAGTTCTTCAACAAATATTTTTTCACAAAACTGGCCTTGCTGGCGGGGGCCTGACCAGGACGGCACAAGTGAAGAGATCAACCTGCCTGTTAAATGGGACTCGGTAACAAATGTTATCTGGAAAACTAAAGTTCCCGGTATCGGTTACTCCTCACCGTCAATCTGGGAAGACAAACTTTTTACCCTTACTGCCATTCCCGAAACCAATGAAAGAATACTTCTGTGCTACGATTGCAACAACGGTAATTTACTATGGCAGAAAACGGTTCTTACTGCACCTCTGGAAGCAAAGCACAAGGATAACAGCTATGCATCAGGAACACCTGCAACAGACGGGAATCTGGTTTATATATCATTTTTAGATGACAGGGATGCTGTAGTGGCCGCTTACGACTATGCAGGTAATAAAGTATGGACACAGAGGCCCGGCACATTTTACAGCGGATGGGGCTATAGCTGCTCCCCCCGGCTCTATAAAAACATGGTAATAATTAACGGTAACAGTCCGGGAGGTGAACCTTTTGTGGTTGCATTGGATAAAAACGACGGCAAGATAATTTGGAAGGTTGATCATGAAAAACCGGCAAATAATTTCCATACTCCTATAATAAAAGAGATGGGAGGAAAAACACAGATGATCTTCTGTGGTAACCAGGAGATTATTTCTTACAATCCGGAGAATGGTAACCTGAACTGGCTGGTCGACGGACCAGCAAGTGATTTCTGCTCAAGTCCTGTTTATAATGAAAAACACGGATTAGTGATAGCCAGTACAGCATGGCCAAGACGCGTTTTGCTGGCTATAAGGCCCGACGGCAGAGGAAATGTTACCGAAAGCCACGTGGCCTGGAGGTCAACAGAGGGGGCTGTTTATGTTCCATCACCTGTCACTGTGGGCGATTATCTGTTTACAACAATGACAAACGGGAAAGTGCACTGTATTGATGTTCCTACCGGGAAGATACTTTGGACTGAAGAACACGGGCCGCAGTATTCATCACCTGTAGTGGCTGACGGCCTTGTTTATATGCCAAATGACGAAGGCATAATAACTGTGATAAAGCCGGGACCGGAATTTCAATATATTGGAAAAAATGACATTGGAGAAAAAATGAATGCCTCACCGGCTATAAGCAATGGAAAAATTTATATCAGAGGATATGAACATCTGTTTTGTATAGGTTCCCCTTAGTCATCACCCTGATCCATTTCGTCAATCACTCTGATTTTCTCTTTTAAGAATTCTATTTTACTTTTTGTCTGCTCTATCTTCCTTTTTACATCTTTTATCAAAGATTCAGTCTTCTTTGACTTGGCAAAGAATCCGATATTGTTATCCAGTAAAACCAGATCCGTTTCCAGCTGTTTAAGTTTATTTGCATATTTCTCCCTCTCCATCCTCATCTTGTCATGGCCACGGTTTGTTTCAGAAATAGTAGCCATTTTTGTCTTGAATTTCAGGAGGTTTCTCTCTGTCTCATCAATGCTCAGGTCGTCAAACAAATTATTTATAGCATCCCGGAAACGCTTTTGGATCTCATCTTTTTTATTTATGGGGACATGTCCTATTTCTGTCCACCGACGCTGAAATTCTTTCATCTTTTCAAGGTTCGCATTCACATCGACAGTTGCCTTGAAATTTTCTATTTCCTCAATAAGTCCTTCTTTAAACTTCAGGTTTTCTAACTGTTCCGAATCGATATTTGAAAAATGTTCTGCTTTTTTATCAAAGAAGTAATCACAGGCCGCCCTGAACCTCTTCCAAAGTAAATCTGACTGTTTGCGGGGTACAGGCCCTATTTCCTTCCACTGTTTCTGGATATTGATGAGTTCGTTTGTTGCTTTTCTCCAGTCTGTACTGTCCTTTATGGCTTCGGCCTGTATACAAAGGTCTGTTTTTAACTGGAGGTTATTCTGCTGAAGTTCCTTGTTCTGTGCATAAAATTCTCTTTTGCTGTCAAAGAATTTATCACAGGCAGTCCGGAAACGTGTATAAATTTTATTATTGTCTTTTTGTGGTGCAAATCCTATTGTCCTCCAAACCTTTTGAAAATTAATAACCTCTTTGGATTTTTCGCTCCACTCTTTGTGGGTCGTAAACTCAAGTTCATTTATTTCTTCAATCTGTTCACAAATTGCTCTTTTAGCTTCAAGATTTTTTTTCTGTTCTGATTTTCTTAATTCAAAATATTCCTGATGTTTTTTATTGATCTTAGTAGTTGCGCTTTTAAAACGTTCCCATATATCATCTTTATTTTCACGAGGTACCGGACCTGTTTCACGCCATCTCTCGTGAAGTTTTTGCAGTGCATTAAATGCTCTTATAACATTAGGTTCCAACAATAATTCTTCTGCCTGCTCACAAAGCCTGATTTTGATTTCAAGGTTTTTCTTCAGGTCAAGATCACGTAATTCCTGATTTATCTTTATGTAATCATAAAAATTCTCTACATGAAAATGATATGTGTCCCAAAGGTCCTTAACCTTCGCCTGTGGTACCAGTCCTATCTCCCGCCACCTTTTTTGTAATTCCCTGAATTCCTGAAATGTCTTATTAATAGACTCCTCCTTATGGATCAGTCCTTTTATTTCCTCAATTACTTCATATTTGACCTGAAGATTAATCTCTTTTTCCTGTTCCAGTTTTTTATTATAATCTATCCTTTTCTGACGATATTCCTTTAATAACTCTTTAAGATCATTTTCATAAGGATTTTCCTCGTATTCAAATTCTTCTTCTTTACCGCCTCCCTCAATGAAGGTCTGTTTTTGAAGGTCCGCATCCTCTTTGAGTTTTTTATAAAAGTGCGCTTTTATTGATTCAATGTCACGTTTTATATCTTTTTCTCCTGCCTCATCCAATAATCCCCTCAAGGTATTGATCATTTCGATCATGCTGAATTTTGAATAATCTATAAGCGTTGAATGGGATGAGCCGGGATGTGATTTAGATGAATCTGACGGTATGGTAACTTTTTGTGCAACCACACGCGGCTGTTTTTCAGTTTTCCCCTTCTCATAGTCCTGTTTTTCCGGTTTCTCAAGAGATGCTTCTTCCGCTTTTCCTTCTGTCTCAGTTGCTTCATCGTCCGAATCTTTTCCGGTGACGGCTGTCTGTTCCTCCTTGCTATCGTCAGGGACATCAGCACTTTCATTTGCCCCGGTTCCGGACTCCTCTACAGAATTTTCTCTCTCTTCTGATTCGGAACTTTCAGGTTGTGAAGTTTCGTCATCCTTTAATGTTTCCTTCTTCTCGTCCGTGATCTCCGTCTGCTCAACGGCTTCTTGTTCTTCAGTTAAATTTTCTTTCACATTCTCCTCACCCTGGGTGATATTGCTATCTGAGTGATTATTCTCAGTCTCCGGCATATTTTTTAACTCATCAGAGTTTTTCAGATCTTTAGGTTCCATTTAAATCAAATTTAAATACCACTGTTAAAATGGTGTGCGTAAATATATCAGACTACGAAAATAGGTAATTAGACTTTAATACTCAAAGAATTTAAAACAAATTCAATTGGCTTAACCCGATAGGATAAAGCAAAAAATCAATAATTAAATAGTTTTTTTTATATTCTTGGTGTATAACATTTTTAAATATGAGTTTTTTTTATATTTTATGGCCTTTTATATTATTATAAATTGTAATACACTATTGATGAAAATTTTTTTCCTGAGTAATAAAAATTCTTGCAGAAGCCAGATGGCAGAAGCCATTTTACGTAATTATGCCAAAAATATGGAAATTTATTCCGCAGGCCTTGATCCCGCAGAACACATCAGTCCATTGGCTATTGAAGTTTTAAAAGAGATCGGGATCAAACTTGAACCCCAGATGCCCGAGCACTATTCAAAATATAAAGATATGGAGTTTGATTATTTAATAACGGTCGGTGACGGAACTCCTGAAGAGCTTAAGGTGCCTCCTATAAATTATAAGCGCAAAATGCACCTTGGATTTCATAACCCTTATAAGAACTCAAAAACCAAAGAAGAGATCAAACAAAAATGCAGAGAAATAAGAGATGAGATAAAAACAGAGATGGATTATTTTTATTACAAAATAATTTGTAAACAGAATTAAATGTCCATTATTATGAACCCTGGACTATCTTCTCAATTTCTTCCGGCTTAATGGGTAAGCGTTCCCCGAGAATCTCACTTCCCGAATCAGTTACCAAAATATTATCTTCTAGTCTTATTCCCCCAAAATCCCTGTATTCGTTTACTTTATCAAAATTGATAAAATCAGCATTTATTTTTTCACTCTGCCATTTATCTATCAAGGCAGGAATAAAATAGATCCCGGGTTCATTTGTTACCACAAACCCGGGCTTCAATCTTTTTCCCAGACGTAGCGATGAGGTTCCAAATTGAGATGATGGCCTCACTTCATCGTCGAAGCCAACATAAATTTGTCCCAGATCTTCCATATCATGAACATCAAGTCCCATCATATGCCCAATTCCATGAGGAAAAAACAGGGCGTGAGCGCCGTTCATTACAGCCTCTCTTACATCTCCCTTCATTAATCCAAGATCTTTTAATCCTGAAGCAATTACCTCTGAAGCACCTATGTGTACAGACAGGAAGGTGACATCCGGCCGGATCATTTCCCTGGTTTTATTATTAGCATCCAGAACTATATCATAAATCTCCCTTTGTTTACCGGTAAAGTTCCCGCCAACCGGTACAGTCCTTGTAAAATCTGAAGCGTAATGCATTGAGGATTCTGCCCCCGCATCTGTCAGAAGTAACCTTCCCTCCTCCAAAAATTCCGAATGATTGTGATTATGCAATGTTTCTCCATGTTGAGTAAGGATTATGGGAAAAGATATTCTCCCCCCTCCTCCGGCTGCAATCCCTTCAAGAGTTCCTGTAATATACTGTTCCCAGATACCCGGCTGGGCAAGCTGCATGACCGACAAATGCATATTATAACCTAGTCCGCAAGCTATTTTGATCTCGTCAATTTCACAACTCTCCTTTACTGACCTGAGGTCGACGACTGCTTTTATGAGCTCGGTGGAACTGTAATCATATATCTTTTTTGCAGAAATTCCAATGAGCTTTTCAAGTTTGAGAATATTTTCTCCACGGTAGGGTGGTAGAAAATGAACTTTCCTGCCCTGCCTGATTACATTGTCTATAAATTCAGCCATCCTGCTTACCGGGGCAGTCTTTGTAACTCCCGCCTTCAAAGCCTTCTCTTCAATCTTTTGCTGAGGCCCCATCCATATTATATCATCTATATCAACATCATCGCCAAACAAAAAATCCTCTCCACTGTCAAAATCAATTATACCTGCCAGTCCGGGAGAGTCCAAACCAAAAAAATAGAGAAATGTGCTATCCTGCCGGAAATGAAATGGATTGTCTTTATAATTCATGGGAGACTCCTCATTACCTGGAATCAATGCAATCCCACCCGAAATTCTGCCCTTTAATTTTTTTCTGCGGTTTATATAAACACTTTTTTCAAACATAATTAATGCTTTTAAATGCTGAATACAATATAGCAGGGTTACAATTCCTATATCTCTAACCCTCCCTGAAAAATTATTTGCCACTCATTTTCTTTGGAGAACGGTTAATAATACCTGCTTTGGAAAAACAACTGATCGCAAATATCTTATATTCATCACTGTGTATATCGACCAAGGATCAGACAAGTAAGTAATTGCTAAGAAGTTATTATCCGTTCAATACGGGAATCCAACTGAGCCTGATCTGATGTGAAACTTGCCAGACCGGCCAGGTTAAGCAATGTATCAATAGCAAGCTCGCCGGATTTTATTCGCTGTTCCCAGCGGTCATGTCTGGGAATTTTACCATCTTCCGAAATATATTTTAGGTCTTTGTCACTCAGATAGGGAAACATATCGCCGCAGCCAGCCTGATGGACCCTGTCTATCAACTCATTCCCATCACTTGGCACTTCCTGTCCAAGACTCTTTGCCAAAGCAAGCTCTCTATCAGTAACCATCCACAGCTTTTCAGGATAATAACAATTATTACCACTGTTAATACCGACCGGATAAATCTCATTTAACCTGGAAGAAAAATTACCATCAAGCTTGGCTTTCCCGTCTGCAGCTACTTTTGTCGGCATGGTAAATACATCCACACCTGCAAGGTCCTCCAGTTGCATATATCCCCTAAGGCTTGCAGCTATCAGTTTTGTGGGAACCGGATTATTCTTTGTAAGTTCTGTAACCAGTTTCTGAGTTGCCAAAACTGCACGTTCCCCGGCTCCGGAACCGTCACCAAGATTATTGTCAGCAATATAAGCGCCGATACGACCTAGGAAAACATTAAGATAATTGGGTTTTGTAATAGCTGCCACAAGGGCATTCTGCCTTGCAGAAAATTCAAGAGTGAAATTGATCTTTACCCCTTTTTCCCGAAGCTTTCTTGCACCAAGCAATCCGCTGGCGGTATAGGGTACTTTTACAATAAACTGATCGGGACAAATCTCAAAATATCTAAGCCCGTAACTTAAAGTTGCATCTATATTATGAGCAGTATCTGTGTGCAATTCAACACTAACCATTCCACCAAACTTTTTGGCAAGCCTCAGTCCGTGCCTGGCATTGAGTATAAAAGCTATCTCAACGATCTGCTCCTTCAGGGGCAGTTCTCTGACTATCTCCCTGGCTTCGGAAATAAATTTGTCATAAATACCCTTTTGTATCTCTTTATTTACCAATGTATTATTGGTAGTCAAAGCTGTCATTTCAGCAGACCAGTTTTTTTCAGCCTCTTCCATGTCACCGGTATCAAGCCACAGTTCAGTACCGGTGCTTCTTAAATTTTGCCAAAAAGGATCTGATACTGCTTTTACAGACTGCTCATCTATACCCTTTAAAATAAACGATTTAATTTTTTCTTTAAGCATTTTATCCATGGTTCCTGAATTTTTATTGATTCCTGAAAAATAAGAAAAACAGGAATAAAGATAAAAACTTACAGATAACTTTTATAAAAAGATATGAACTTTCCTGATTATACAGAAAGGTTAATCTTCATTGAGCATTGATCATATAAATTCAATGCAAATATTCAAATTCATATTTTGAATCAGAAAACTTATAAGCTACCTTTGATAAATGAAAAAACAAAAAGGTTTGAAGTATTCAAAAAGCAGACTCACCAAAAAGAAATTATAAATGTATATTGATTTATAACAGATTATTTTAAAAAAAGGAGGATAAACAATGAACAATTCGCACCGGTACTTTTTACTTTTCCTTTTTCTCTTATTTTCGCTGCAAACAACCTGCGGGGAAAATAAATATGATCCCGGCCGGCAGGAAGTCATAAATATAGGATCAAGGCTCGAACTGTTTACAGACGACTACCTTGTTGAGGCTGTAAAAGGAGATACAGAGTTCAGGCTTCATCATCCTGTTCCAAAGGAGTTAGTGATAGTTCATGACCAGCCCTGGGAAGGGAGCGGAAGTGGATACCACAGCATTTTTCATGACGGAGAGAAATACCGTATGTATTATAAAGCATGGCAGCATACAGCAAGCAGTGATATCTCAACTGTACACCCTCTCTATTGTGCTTACGCGGAAAGCCCTGACGGTATTAACTGGATTAAACCTGAACTGGGACTTCACAAATTCAATGACTCCGACAGAAACAATATAGTTTTTGCAAGTGGTGATTACGAAGGATTTAATTTAGATGCCGGCCACCCGGCAGTATTTATGGATCATAATCCTGATGTTAGTCCGGATGCCCGTTATAAAGCTATCCTGATCTCAGGACCTCCCAAAAGGGGACTGGCTGCCTTCAAGTCTGCCGACGGGATAAACTGGACTCTTATAAGTGATAAACCCATAATTACTGATGGCGCTTTTGACTCTCAGAACCTTGCTTTTTGGGACAGTCATAATAAAATATACCGGGCATACTGGAGATATTTCACTGAAGAGGACGAAAACTCCCGATATCAGGGGTTAAGATCGGTAAGGACAGCTGTTTCCAGGGACTTTGTTCACTGGGAAGAGCAAACTAATATCACTTTTTCTGATACTTTCAGGCAGCAGTTATACACAAACCAGATAAAACCTTATTACCGGGCGCCACATATTTTAATAGGTTTTCCGGCCAGATATACCGACAGGGGCTGGTCTCCCTCAATGGAGGCGCTGCCCGAACAGGAGGAAAGAAAAGCCAGAGCGTCGAAAAGTCAGAGATACGGAACCGCATTAACAGAAACTATTTTAATGGTCAGCCGCGACGGTATAACATTTAGACGATGGAATGAGGCATTTCTCAGGCCTGGAATTGAAAGAAAAGGTACATGGACCTATGGTGACAGCTATATGGGATGGCACCTGGTTCAAACCCCATCGGATCTGCCTGATGCTCCTGATGAATTATCATTCTATGCCACAGAATCATACTGGAAAGGGCATGCAAGCGCCTTACGCAGATATACACTCAGGATCGATGGTTTTGTATCTGCCTCTGCATCAATGAACGGAGGAGAAATAATAACCAGACCAATTATTTTCGAAGGAAACAGTCTGAGCCTCAATTTTTCCTCATCAGCTGCCGGAGAGATCCTGGTAGAGATACAGGACATAAACGGCATACCTCTCGACAATTATTCACTGGACAAATGTGCACCAGTATTTGGAGATTCTCTGGAGCGAACAGTTATCTGGGAGCATGGAAGCGATGTGTCAGCACTTTCAGGTAAGCCTGTCCGGATACGTTTCTTTATTAAGGATGCCGATATCTTTTCATTCAGATTTAAATAGACAAGCTGTTCACACTTATCCAACAGGACTGTGGAACGGCAAAATAACCAGGTTTAATGTCAGGAATTGCTTTATTCCATCTGAAATTATATTGACTTACTGCTCCTTGCCTGTGGTATATGTTTGTCAAGTGTTTCCCTCATTAACCTGAGTTTTTCCTCTAAGGAAAAAGATGTATAAACATAATCCTGCTCATGTTGAAATCCCAGCCTGGAGTCCCTGCTGGCTGCCAGCCAGGACAGCACGGTACGGTCAATCTCCTCCCGCAATATGATTTCCATCTTATCCAGTATCTGATCGAATTTATTTGCATTCTTCTCTCTGGCAAGTTGCAGGCGAAGGTCTTCAAACTCAAGAATGGCATGGTCACTCTGCATCATCCTCTGCATTTGTTCTGCTACAATAACTTCCCTGACTGCAGTCTTATGCTTTTGATCATTACTTTTAACAGCAGCTTCCCGGTATAATTCCAATCCTTTTTCCATCTCATCAATTGCCAGCTTCAGATATTTCAAAAATACCGGAAGCAGCTTTACGTCTCGGGAGACCTGTATCCCGGTTGCAGACCTCGCGTAGTTTTCTGCCTTGTTAATCTTATTTGAAAAATCAGGATAGAAGACCATCCTGGAAATTGTAAATGGCCAGTGCGGGTTGACTGTCTGACAGGCCTGGAGATTGGCATCCCACCATCCATGATCGAAAGTGACCCCTCTTAGTGGTGGTTTGCGGAAAAAGAGAGGATTCCCGACGGCTCCGTTAGTTCCCATATTGGGGCCTGTATCAGGTACGTAACGTATCGCCTGACTGAAGTGGTCCCATGCCTTCAGGACAAGGTCCCTGTTTTCACTGCCAAACATGCTTGAAGCCATTTCTCCGAAAAGTTCGTCCCTGGAAAGTCCATTGCTCCAGCATGTCCATGCCCGGATCGAACTCATGAAATTTGGCTTGTAACCGCTGCTCCAGCTTTCGAGGGTCCCGCTGACACCATACTTCTCCAGTGCCATATACCTGTCATACCACTGGTATGGACATGGCAAATATGGTAAAGTGCCATACTGCCAGCTTGATGAAGTATCTACCTTTGAAAAGACTTTCATATTCCTCTTCCCTGCTTCATCTATCTGCGCATCAGTTACCTCTGCCGGTCCAATCTGGTTAAGTGAATAATCCCTCAGGAATCCCTGCATTCCGTCAAGTTCAAAACTCTTACCATTTTCCCATGTTAGCAGAGGAGTCACACCGTCGGGCAACTGTTTAATGAAATACCGTTTAACATCGCTGTTATCGGGCCGGAAGTTAATATTATACTCCCAGGGCAGTATTTCGACAGCAGGGTCTATTTTATGACACTCCTCCCTCACGATGTCCACAGCAGCACACCAGTTCCTTGCCCAATTCTGGATGTACTCCTTATCAGCTCCATGTCCGCCTCCCCATTTTTTATACCAGAATCCTTCTGTCAGTAAAACATAACCACTGATGTCCGGAAATCCCTTTACAATATCTTTTACCAGGTTTCTTAATCCTTTCTCGCTCTCTTTGGTACCCATATACTGCCAAACTATGGGAGCATAAAACTTAACACCGAAACGGGAGGCTCTCTTTATCAGCTCCCTGACTTTTTCAGGATCCTGCCTTTTCCTTCCATATTGGCGGCGTGCATAAAAATCGGTTGATGTCTCCGCTGTGGTGCGGTCGCCATTAGGATTTGCATATACTGATGCAAATATAGCGTCAAACCCGTCATGGACAAGATGGCGCAACAGGTTATCAGGCCACTCCATCCAGCCCATCCACGATAATACCATCCTTGTATCATACAGGCTGTGGCGGACGATATTAAGGTCCTTCTTCAGAAATGGAGCCTCCCTCAGATTCATCCTGCTCTCAAGGTTATACAGGCCAAACATCGCCCCCCGCTCATCATAACCACATACCACTATCTGCCTTGGAGTTACCCTTATCTCATAATCCTTGGGCTTCTTCAGCTCCTCTCCGCATCCCGTTAACTGATCCTTTGTTCCGACTATAATGCTGTTTTTGTATTTGATCCAGTCTTTGATAAATCCCTGTTCTCTCTTTTCAACGACAACACCATGAGACCGGCTCAGGTAATCCTGAAAATCTTCAACAGCATTTTCAATGATCACCCCACTGCCTGCCAGATAGTTTATTGTCCACCCTTTTTCGGACAAAGACATCTCATCCTTTTCCTTCTGTGCGTTTTTATCTCGTCTCCATACATGCACAGGAGCAGTCGAAAGATATTTATGATAATCATAAAGTTCCTCAACTGGCAGGCGCTCAACCTCTGCAGCAAAGGGTGATCCCTCATAACTGAAACTGCTGCCTCCAATAACTGTTTGCTTACCGGTTTCAGCCATTCCCGGGGCAAATCCTGAAATTGCAGCAGCCCCTGCCAGTCCTGCTGAAGTCTTTCCAATAAAATCTCTTCTTGAATAGTTTTTCTTCATGATAATTTATTTAGCTAAATATTTAATATTCTCAAACTATGCTCATATCGTGCAAGGCTATTCATAAACTATAATTAAAGCAGCTCCCCTTCAGTTATAACAGTTATCTGAAATCTTGAGCTGTAATCGGTGTTATTATTACATTTGAACGACATGTCATTATTTCCCTCCTGCCTTCAATCCGGTGCCGCCTGCTCCTCTGTCTTTAATAAAATCTCTGCGATTTGATTTCATAAACCGGATTCCGGATTTATTTCCTCCCCTGTTTTGGCCGACCTATAAACAGCAAGGATGATTGCAACGGATTTTCTTGCTTCATACCCTTCAATTTCAAAAGGTAATCCTGTCTCTACAGAACTAATAAAGGACGCAATATTTCTTGCATGAGGCTCAAATGGAATTGCCATAGGGTCTGACACACCTCCTCCTCCCTCTATGTTGCTAAACTTTCTTAATATTTCCTTATCCTCATCCTGCTCTTGTGCAAACTGCCATACTTTAATACTATTCTCCTCAACTATGGCAGTTCCCTGTGTGCCGGTAATTTCAATCCTCCTGAACTGTCCCGGGAAAGATGCTGTAGAACCATAGATAATTCCCAGTGCGCCGCTCCTGAACCGGAGCACAGCAGTTGCAGTATCTTCCACTTCAATTTGCGGATGAGCCAGGGTTGCGGTATATGCCTTTAATGAACTTACCGGGCCTGCAACATACTGAAGCATATCTACCATGTGTATTGACTGGTTCATTAATGCCCCGCCCCCGTCGAGCTGCCACGTTCCTCTCCAGCTGCTGTCATAATACTCATCAGACCTCCACCAGGGTACATACACAGAGGCATTGGTAATCTTTCCGAACCTGCCTGAGTCAACGGTCTTTTTCAGCAGCCTTACAACTTCATTGAACCTGTAATTAAATATCCCGCCTAATCTTGTTCCGCTTTTGGCATGAGCCTCTATCATTTTATCAATCCTCTCAAGGTTTATTTCAAGAGGTTTTTCACAGATAACATGTTTGCCGTTTTGTGCAGCTTCAACAGCAGGCTCCATGTGTGCCCCGCTCGGCGTGGCAATGGTAATTATGTCAATTCCGGGATCCCGGAGCAATTCAGTCGTACTTTCATAAATTTTACAATTATATCTTTCTGCCAATGTTTTCACCTTAACGGCATTAGAGCCACAAATCCCCTTCAGACAGGCATTAGGCAAGCTTTGAACAGCTTTTGCATGGAAATCAGCAATACTTCCGGCACCCACTATTCCGAAATTCCATTTTTTCATAATTATTTATCTCTTTCTGTCACTTTTATTCCAAGTAATACACCAGCATCTTTTATCTGTTTCCTTAAGTCACCCGGGGTAACACAATTATGTATTCCGTACAAAGACGGAAAATGCTGGTTTCTTACCTGCTCAATATTATTAACTTTTGCGATAACTTTTGCTGTACACATCACATTATCTATATTTTCTCCTCCTGTGTATATTTCATGCCCGTCAACCAACACTCCTGTATGTAACCTTATTTCCTTGACCAGACTGTGTAACTCCCAGAAGGTAACATGTTCACCGGCTGGCCACTCAGCAGTCAAGCCGGTGGAAGATCCGGGCTCTTCAGGCTTGTCCCTTACCGGACTCTCTGCATGCGTTCTGATAGTGTAGGGCACTCTCCATTCGTCACCGTAGGGATTTACAGGTATACCGCAATGCAGGGCGATCTGCACCGAATTATCTATATCATACATCTGGTCGCCCAGCATGCTTGGCCTTCCCGTCATATGATAAGCCAAAACCTGGCTGATCAGGATGTCAGGATAATTCTGGCAAACAGCCTGTATACCCCGGGTTTTAAAACCCAGTTCCATTCCCAGTCCCGGATTAAACCGGTCAGCAAGATTTCCGCTTCCCGTAACCGATCTGACATGAGTAGATACAGCGTTACAGTTATATTTTTCTCTTAAGGCCTCCAAAGCAAGGTAGCCGCGTACTGATTTTATTATCTCCCTGCGCGATGCTTCTACTTTGCGGGCTTCTTTAATCCACAGGTCAGCCAATTTCTCTGCCTCGCTTATTACTGTATTCTTATAAGCTTCATAAAATTCATCAGCCTCCACAGTTACAATATCAACACCAAGCAATTCCTTAAAATTTCTCAGATAACGCTCATTATGATCCCCGGGATAAGACTGATCATGGTCACCAAACTTATAGTTGACACTTGCAATGATCTCATCTTCACTCCCTTTAAC
>CAZBWK010000049.1:0-31509 GCA_964495655.1 uncultured Prolixibacteraceae bacterium
AATTTGTTTCTGGAATATTTCTACCAAATTTATTTTCAATTAGACAATTATAAATTTTTTCATTTATAATTTTTCTCCCTGTATAAAATTGAACTATATTATTGGGGAAAAAAGATTTTTTAAAATTAAAGATGCCATCATCTGAACCATAACCTCCTCCTAAAATATAATATTTTTTATTGTGTAGTCTTGCCCAATTTATTACTGAATACTTCAAAAAATCATTCGGCCTTTTCGAAAATGAATCATCTAAAGTACCTCCAAGGAATGAAAAAACAGAATCTTCTGATAATAATAACAATTCGGCCGAAACACATCTTTCAAAATCATAAATCGAGCATAAAGCACATTTTTCATTGTTATTTTTAATAAATTTTTTAAAAATATCTTCAGAATAGAAAAATGATGATTCTGCATTATTTCTCTTCATTGTATGAAAATAAATTTTGTAGAATTCATCAATGTAGTTGTCTGATATTTCTTGCCCGGAAATCACTTTACTGATAAGATATTCTCTCTGAGCCCGACTTATATTTTTTCGTACTTTTCTTTCAAAGTTTATCCATTGATTTTTCTCATCGATAATTATGCCTTTGATATTTGCTAAAGTAGGAATTAACAAACCTGAATATCCTTGGTAATTAATATTAAGTGAAAATCTGATAAATTCTGAAACGATATTATTTGAATTATACCATACATCTATTTTATTCCAGAAAATTTTTAAATGAGTTTCAGAAATGTTTTCTGTGAATACAGGTCCTGAATACCCATAAGGACTTGTAAAATCATAATAACCAGACAATGAGGGAATATTCCTAAAATAACCGGGTAATAAAATAATCCCTCCCTCTTTAGTTAAACCAACAAAGCAAATTAATGAACTTAGTCCATTAGAAAAATATTTAATAAAGCTCAATAAATAATAGGGACTATAATTTTTTATAGTTTTTAATAGTTTTTCATATTTCTCAGCATGTTTTTTTTTATTTAGCTGTATTATATCGAATTCCATAATATTTTATAGGTATTATTCAAAAAATCAAATTACCCAATCCTTTTTTAATATGCTCATAATTGCAATGTCTCTATAACTTCCTTTAAAGAAAATATCCTCCCTTAAAATTCCATCAACTTTAAAACCTAATTTTTTATTTAATCCGATTATTCTTTCATTTTTTATCCAGTTAAATGAATAAATTTTATTTAGGCCTAATTCATTAAATGAATATGAAACTATCAATTTTTTTGCTTCTTTGGCATACCCTTTACCCCAATGATTTTTACTCCCTATCAACATACTAAATTCTGCCTTTGAATTCACTAAATCGATATTTTTAAGACTTGCAAAACCTATTGGCTGATGAGTTTCCTTTAAACAAATCATAAATTCTTTTCTTGCATTACTTTGATGTAATTTATTAAACCAATTCCTGGTTCCTGATTCTGAAATATAATCCGAAATTGCCAAATCCCTAATTTCTTCATCATTGATCCATTCAACTTTTAAGGGAATATCACATTCTTCCATCAGCCTTAGATAGATATAATTTCCTGATATCATAAGATGATTTTTTAAATTGACTTAAATTATTATGAAACTGTACTTTTCTTTATACCCAGTCTTTTTCTAAATTCAACATCATCAACATCTATAACCAGTTTTCCAGGAGGGTTACTCTCACATTTTATTATCTTAATAATAGTTAGCCAAAAGATTTTTAAGTCTGTCCGGAAAGAAAGATGATCGACATACCATACATCTAATTCAAATCTTTTACTTAGGGCAATCCCTTTACGGCCATTAATCTGCGCCCACCCAGTAATACCTGGCTTAACTTCGTACCTTCTATATTGAAATTCATTATATAATGGTAAATATTCCATTAATAGTGG
The DNA here is from genome assembly GCA_964495655.1 of uncultured Prolixibacteraceae bacterium. Lineage (GTDB taxonomy): Bacteria > Bacteroidota > Bacteroidia > Bacteroidales > Prolixibacteraceae > JAAYJR01. The sequence goes on from CAZBWK010000049.1 coordinate 1,897, forward strand.
TCTCGGACCTATTAAGCTCATTTCACCTATAAGAACATTGATTAGTTGAGGAAGCTCATCTAATGACATGGTTCTAAGAAATTTACCAATAAATGTTAATCGTTCACTATCATGAGGAATCTCTTTATTCTCATCTATTCTTATATCTCTCATAGTTTTGAATTTTATTAATCTAAAAGGTTTTGCATTTTTGCCAGGACGTACCTGAATGAAAAAAGGCCTCCCGTTATTTACGAAAAATAAAACCAGAATGATAATTAAAAAAAGAGGGGATAAAATGATTAGAAGCGAAATAGCTCCAATTAAGTCAAATATTCTTTTAAAAAGTTGATTATACAGATGCATTTATTTCAGTTTAGTGTTTGTTGTTTATTACGATGCATTTTTACTGGAATAATTTTACAGAAAAACTCGATCACACCCTAAATATTTTTAAGAGTATCATTTACTACATATTCATAATAGTTATTATAAATTACCTTTTTTGATAGCTCTTTATTAATTGGCTGTTGTGCATTTGCTTTAAAATTCTTAATTAATTCATAATCCATTGCCAATTTTAAAATGATTTTTGCTAAAGTATTTTCGTTATAATCAAAATTGAGGCCAATTTTATATTTATTAATTAATTCTGCTGTTTCTCCTTTTAAATTATTTAAAATACAACAACCTGAAGCTAAATAATCGTTGAATTTATAAGAATATGCTACAAGTGAATCTTTCCTAAAAGAATTTATTGCAATGTCACAACGACTTAACCAGTTTAAATAATCATGATACGGTAACCTACCAGTAATGATCGCATTTAAACCATACTTATCTATTTTTTTCTGGATATTGTCTTGTATATCACCTCCTCCAAGAAAAATCATTTTGTAATTTATTTGTTTTTCTTTTAATAAAATCAGTGCTTCAATAATTACATCGAAATCATATTCATTTCCTAAAGATCCACCATATACAATCCAAATTTCTTCTTTTTCTTTTGAAAAAATTTTAATACTGGATTTTTTAATAAGCGATGAAACATTTTCAATATCAATGCCCAGATAAAAATGTCTAACATTACTTTTTCTGACATTACTGGTAAACTCAGCATATTTTTTGCTGGCTGTCACCAAAATATTAGCATGACTGTAAATATGATTAGCCATTAATTTAAGGGGAGATAGTACAAACCTTAAAAGACTTCTTAATTTTCCTGAATATTTATACATTGATTCAGGCCAAATATCGATTACATCTGCCACCAAGGGAATACCAAACTTTTCGCATTTCCTTAAAATCAGGAAAGCTGAAATTATAGTTGGCATTGTTGTATAAATTAAGTCATATTGTTGTGCATTTTTGCATAAATACTTATTTACTTTATAAGCAAACTGGATATGACTTACAATTCTATGAATATTTATATTGGTTTTATATGATACTACTTTTATAAAATCTGTATCAAATAATAAATTATTATTATCAATATTATAGTATTGCTTATCACTATGATTAAAATTCTGAGTTAATAATTTAACATGCCATTCTTTTGTTTTAAAAATCCTACCAACATTTTGAACTCGATTATTATTTTGACTAAAGGCATTTACATAAGCAGATATCATCAAAATCTTTTTCATATACTAAAACTGGTTTATTTGTAGTATAAATATATTTCTTGAAATTTCTCAGCCATTTTATAAGCACTAAAGAATTTTTTAATCCCCTTTTGAGAATTGATTGAAACCATTTCATATTCCTTATCAAGCAAAGTTTCAAGTTTCAAATGAAAATCATCCCAATTATTATTATTAAAGATTTCTCCAGTGTATTTCTTAATAGTTGCGAGTATTTCTACGTGTGAATTAATATCTGATAACAATACTGGAATACCAAGAGACAAAGCCTCAAGCGGAGCATTTGGCATTCCTTCATGCATAGAAGCAGAAATAAAATAATCTGCAGCTCTTAAATATTCATAGAAATTATAAATCATTCCAGTAAAAATTATATTTTTTTGCATCTTATATTTACGAATAAGGGATTTTTTACTAAAACCAGTTACTATAAGGATGTAATTAGATAGAAAAGAGTTTTTAGTAAAAATATCAATTAGAAATTCAACATTCTTACCGGGTAATTTACTATTTACAGTAATAAAGAATATTTTTCCCAGGGGTAGTCCGATTTTAGTTCTCAATTTTTTTTTTGATTGAATAAATTGAGATTCAAAACTCTGATTATCAATTGTATTCTGAATTACTATACTATCTATTTTATATCCTGACAGATATGCCTGAACTGAATAAGAGCAGGCTATAATCTTATCGAATTTCTTTAATGTATATAAGTGAAATGTCCCAATAATATTACCTAATAATGAGCCATATATATATTTTGCATTTACTTTAACAGTATTTCTTACAGAAGATATTTTAATAACATTTTTTAAACGGCTTACAATAAAATCAGCTCTAAATCCAAAGCTATGTACAATTTGAATTTTTTCTTTAAGGATTATTTCTTTTATGATTTTTCCAGCTTTGAGAATGCTTTGTTTTTTAGATAAATTTAACTCTATGATTTGATAGCCCAATGTAATTAACTCATCATGAATAGTAATTTTGTTTTCTACTCTTGGTGATAAAGTTAAAATTGTTAAACTTACTTTTGAGCGATCCAAATAACGACACATATATAGTAATTGGTTAATTGGCCCACCTTGATTTAATTTTGAAATTATATAAATGACTTTAATAAATTCGGTATTTCTCATTGTGATACTACATTATTTTCCTATTAATTCCGCCAGTTCAGGGGTTGTCATAAATTCTATCTGTGGATATTTATTAAGCAATATCTTGAGCAACTTATTTAACTCATTCAATCCATTAATTCTATTTTGTGGATTCAGTTCACCAATATAGTTGGTTCTATGTGTGCTGATAATAGCTGGTTTATTCCAATAAAAGGCTATTTTAATTCGTTCCAAACATTCATATAAATTATTACTTCCTGTTTGATTAGGTTCAAATAAAGCATTTCTTAATATGAATTTTTGTCCCCATTGATTTTGCTGACCCAAATAATGAAATCGTTTTTTAAATTTTTTATTATCAATTGGTTCATTTTGGATATAAGTGGTATTTAAATATTGTATGCCTCCTTTAATCAATACCTTTCCTAATGAATTATTTAAAAAACCATTTGTTGGTACAAAATAACTTGCTTTATATCCAAATACAACTTCAAACAGATCTAATCCTTCTTTTAAAATACATTCTAAATTATTTTTTTCTTCCCGTGAATTAAACAAGAATGCAGCCTGATAACCACCTGCATTAATTGTATTTGGAAGTTTAATTGCCCATAAACCATGATCGAATGCAAGTCTTGTGTCCCTATCATTATTTTGCAGAGCTTTTATCCAGGATGCAACATTGAGATGTTCCCTTCCATGGAACTGGGGTGCAAATAAACCTGCATTAATACCTTGTTGCCATAATTCGAAACTTTTTTCGCAACCTGGATATTTTTTTAAAGTTTCGGTAAAAGGTTCGTAAAAATATTCAGTAAAATTATTGGTTCTTATTTTGTTAAAATCAGGATTTGCAACAAGACATACCGGAGTAAAAACACATGGTCGTCCATTCTTATCTTTGTGAGAAGATAAAACATCAAAAAGCGCTGATAAATCTTCCGGTGATGCCAAAGTGTCATTTATATTGTATCGCAATGAATCACCTGTAATTAGATCAATACCTTTATTTTTTAAAAAATTGAAAGAATCCAGAGAAGGCATTCTGATGCTACCCCAGTCATCGCTTTCAAAAACCACAATTTTGCGGTTAGTTCTCCAGCCCGGTACATTGGCAAAATACCGGAATGTATCGCGGATATAGTTTCTTATAATTATATCTCCTTATTCTTTATTTGTTCTACTATGTAATCAACCATCCACTCTTCCCCTCTAAAATCTGATTCATTCCACTTTAATGATCTGTTCCAATATCCATTGCAATTACTACTTCCTTTAGTTCCAAAAGCATAGCTAATTTCAACAATCAATGGTTCATTATTATTTATAAGAAAATCATATGACATGCAATTAAAATGCAAGCTTTCAGAGATTTTAAATGCCAATTCAACACACTTTACATTAATTTGATTGTGATTAAATACAAAGTCCCCACTTCCTGATGCCCTAAAGTCTTTTCTTCTATTTAATCTAATCAATCCATAGGCTTTCTCACCTATTACAATAAGTCGAGTGTCATAATTAATATTATCAATAAAATCCTGAAAAAACACATAGCCTCTATCTCTTCCTCGAACCTTTTCATATCTAGAGCGAATAAAGAGCTTTCCAAAAGATTTGACAAAATGCAAAAAAGATTCACTCCCTAATAAAAATCTTTTAAAGGAATCATGAATCTCTGTTTTCCTGTTAAATTGTCTAAATCCTTTTGCAAATGCTTTATCAATAAACCTTTTTGCTTGTAATCTATTTTTAACAAGAAAAACATTAGCAGCACTTGCTCCACTTCTGAGTTTAAAAACTTTTGGATAATTTGCATCCTCAGCCCATTGTAAAGCTTTTCCCTTTTCATAGAAAACAAAGGATTGAGGTGCAGGAATTTTTAAAGCCTCAAGCAGGTATTTTTGTGCTACTTTATCATCGAAATGCCAACAGGAATTATAGTTTGGCAAAACAACCAAGCCCATCTCTTCAACCGCTTTTATTAATTGTTTTGCAAATAAAAAATCCTTAGCATCGGCATGTGAAAAATGCCACATCAAGGCATCACAATCTGCTAATTGATTGATAATCTCTGAATCGTAGCAGTTCACAATTTTATATGGTATTTGTTTCTTTTCGCAGTAGGTTAACCACTGTTCACTAAAATACCCTTTCCGTTCACTTTTATGAATGGCGATTTTCATAATCTACTTTCTTCTATAATTCTGCCAATATCAGTTGTACTCATATACTCAACGTCAGGCCATCTTTTTACTATCTCTGTTAATAATTGATCAAATAGTTTTAAATTGTTATCTACGTTTTTTTGGTCAATATATCCAACATAATTTATTCTGTGGGTTGAAATAATAGCTGGCTTTTTAAAATTGAAAGCAGTGTTTATTTCATTCAAACAACGATTTACCCAGTCAACATTTTTTTTCAATGAGGGTTCAAAAAGTGCATTTCTAATTAAATAATATTGCCCATAATGATTTTTTTGACCGAGAAAATGAATTTTTTTTTTAAATCCTTTATAATCACCTTTAGGTAATAATTGAAAGTACGAACCTTGAATATATTTTACCCCATTAATTGACATTGAATGTTCAAAATCATCCTGCCAAACATAGTTTGATGAAATAAATGAACTGGATTTGAGACCAAAGATATTTTTGAAACGCATTAATCCTTCAACAAGAATTTTGCATTTTTCAATTTTATCAGATTCATTTTTAAATTCGTTAGAAACTACATAAAAGTTACCACCATTTGAAGAACGCTTTGGAAAAATACCTGGCATTTTAGTTTCAAATGCGAATAATGCCTCCTCCACTCCATCCCTTAAATCTTTCATAAATCTACTCACATTTAAATGTTCCCGTCCATGGGATTGTAGATGAAAGAAACCTTTTTCATGTCCTTCTTTCCAATATTCCAAACATTTTGAATGTGCAGGATAACTATTAAAGGTTTCGGCTATTGATTCGGGATAATACAGATAAAAATCTGACTGTCTAATCCTCTCAAAATCTGGATTTGCAACTAATACATTTGCAGTTATTACCGGTTGTTTATTGTTTTTATCGCTATGTGCCATCAATATTTCAAAAAGCCTTTCCAAATCTTCATTACTTGCTAATGAATCATACTTTGTATAGGGACTTTTATCCACTTGGTAACCTTTTTTTAAGCAATAATTATAAATCTTTTTTGATGGCATCCTAATACTTCCCCAATCATCACTTTCGAATACAACAATTTTACGGTTTGTGTGCCAACCTGGAAGATTTAACAGACCCTTCCCCAAATTTTTAATACTTCCTTTTAGATTCATTTAAACAAAAGTTCATAAACAGAAGCATCATTCAAAATAAAAGGTATTGGTAACAGTCCAAATAGCCAAGGATTTAAAACATCAAAAAGCATACGTAATTCTATAATTAATTTTAAAGAAAGAGGAATTATTCCAAGGATAACCAAAGGATGTAATTTATGAGATCCCCTGTTTGCAAAAAACATTAATATAAACGATAACGCAAACAGATAAAACAAGGTGAAAAAACGACCCATTGAAGGAATTGGAGCAACAAAATTCGAAAAAGCCAGAAATAAAAGAGAAAAAGAAAATAAATTCTGCATTGCTTTACTCCTTATGAATTGAAAATATTTGAACTTCACATAAAAAAAAGTAAAAATCATATAATAATATAAAACAAGACCTGGCAAATAGAGATACCAGGCCCCTCTTGCAACAGCCGATGCTCTACCTCTTGCAACAGCCTCGATAGTTGAACTACTTGCGTAGCTTGCTATTTTGTCTGCAATTCCCTCACCCAGAAAGTTAGAAATTGGTTCTAAATAAGTTAAAGTAATTACAGGAATAATAAATGAAGCAATTACCAAAATATAATACAGTATATTACGATTCCCTATAAACACATATATCAACAAAACAAGACTGGCACTAATGAAACTAAAATGAAACAAAACAGAGGTTAAACTTAAAAACAGAAATCTTTTATTTTCGTTAACAACTACCTGATAGGTTCCATAAAAAAATACCCAGGCAGCAGTCCACATTCTGTAACCGTTAATATTGGATATTGGGTTCATTACGATAAAAAGTATGATAAAAAACAGGGCATTAATATTTTGGTTTGTTGAATATATATCATGCAAATTACCTATGCTTTTTACATAAAAGTATCCGAAAATTAAAGCCCATACTCCAAGCAAAATTCTGTGATCTGTTGTGAACCTTGAAACGATAAAGTTAACCAGTGGCATCATAATGTCAAGGCTGGTTTCGGTAGAATATAAACCTATAACTATGTTGTAAAACTGATTAAAAGGCAACAATGCAGTATCCTGTAATCTTTCAGCATAGCGGAATGAATCCATTGCTTCATTACCTAAAATAAAGGTGAAACCGAATAAGGCCATAAAAAGATAAACGATTGCTTTATTTTGAGGCAATTCAAATCGACGAATAGCCATTATGAAAGCAATAAAAGGCCACACTAAAAACAATATGATAGAGTAAGGATTTATTTTAAAACTTATTTCACATTGCCTGTTTATATCATTTTGAAAGGATAATTCTCCTTTTTTATTTTGTATGGTTTCTATTCTGTACAAAGCTCAATAAATTTATTTGCAGTATTTTCTATATTAAATTGTTCTATATTATTTATTACCAATCTGTTTGAATAATCTCCTGATAAAAACTGATCAATTAAATTTTTATTTAGCTGGTTATTAATATTTAAAATTGGTTTGCCTGTTATAGCATAATCAATTAACTTACTTGGCAACATATCTCTTTGATTATTATCAAGATTTATTACAAAATCCATTTTACTTATTTTCTCCAACAATTGATCACGAGGTATGTAATTGTGAATTTCAATTCTGCCATTTGACTTTTTCACGTAAGGAGTAACCATTTCAGTCTGTTTTGTATGTATAATAAATTTATAATCTTTCTTTATATTTAACAGATACTCCAATAAAGGCCGTGGATCTCTTGAGCCTGGAATAAATAAACCTGCATATAAAAAAGTTGGCACCTTGTTTGTTACTGTTGGCATTTGCATTTTTTCAAGTCTGAATCCCTGGGGGATAACTACTATTTTTTTTCTGAACTCAGGATAATAAGCATTTTTTGCTTCTTCTAACGGAATTGAAATATAATCTACTTGTCTGCACCACCATTTTTCAATGTACTTAAAATAGAAAGGCCTTTTGATTTCTAACTTATTGCCCATAAAAGGATCACCGCAATCTGCAATCCATATTTTTGAAATCTGTTTATTTATCTCTAAAGCCCTTACAATCCCCCAATGCAATGAATGCGGGAATGCAACAGATATGAGTAAGTCGTAACCGGATTCTTTTCTTAATGCTCGTGGAATTTTAAAAGTGTCTTCAATGTATGGATAATAAAAGTAAATATAAAAAAATTTATTTACTGCCCGAGTTATATTGTATAATACTTTTGGTTTTCTGATCACAATATTTGGCAAAAGTTTCTTTCCGTAATACTTAATTTTAAGTCCTTGTTGTCTGGAAAAATCATCGTGAAGGAGATGAGATTTCTTATTATAAATGGTAACCTCATGTCCTTGCCGGACAAATTCTTTTGCCAGTTCAGTTGCACGATGGGCTCGGGGTGAAATCTCAGGATAAAACGAACGGCTGACAATTAATATTTTTTTCTTTTCGGTCACTCCTTTAAAATATATTCTTGTGTAGAAAAAAATTTACTTGAACCAACAATAAATCAAAAACACAGAAAAGGTGTTATCGGAATCTTGTTATTCAGTTAAATGTTTAAAAGCTAAAATAAAATATGAATTAACTACTTCGGAGGTTAAGTAGTTAATTCGGTGAGAAACCTACTTCCTTTTAAAAAGCCTGATTTTAATAACCAACAAACAAATGATGACTTTCATTTAAAGCACAGTTATAATGGCATGATTGTCATTTTCTCCTTCAAATGCAACATGAATTGATGATATTTTTTCCCATTCTTTTATCATCTCCTGCTCTGCTTTTCTAATGGTGTCATCTACAAGAATGACTGTACCTGTTTTTACTTTATCTTTCATCAGATATAAAAAACCTTTTCTACCACCAAAAGTATTTCCAGGTGGTGCGTCGCAAATACATAATCCAATTTCTCCAGTATTTGTATTACTCGTTTCGTACCATTCAAAATTTCCGTAATTTTTTAAAGGCTGAATATAAATTTCGTTGCTTGTTATTTTGTATTTATGTAGCTCCTTTTTAACTTTATCTGCCCACTCTGGTAAATGTTCAAAAGATACCATTTTAATATTTCTCTTTTGCGCAATAACCCCTAACAATAAAGTGGATAATCCACTTCCACATTCAAAAATTAATTTATGGTTTATTCTGGCATATTTTATCATACTATTGATATAGTCTAATTTAGCAGAAAAACTTTGGTTCCCCCAACCAAAAATCAGATTCTGAATTATACCTTTATCCGGTATTTTATCTTGATTAATTATTTTAATATATTTCCTAAAATATATTGTCCACATAATACTCTGAAATAATTTAAGAAGTCGTTTCCTGATGGTATTTGGAATGTAATGTGATATTTTTGCCCCTATTTCATGCATGATAAGATAATTATTATATAATTTTTGAAAAAAGAAGCGGGCGAATTACACTTAAATAATTTAACTTAAAAAAAATACTTGTCATTAATAATAAAACGCCATAAAAAATTGAAGTTAATACTAATTGTACAAGATTAGAATATGTGATTAAAACATTCATCTGAATTAATTTAATAACAATAATACATAAAAGTGTATGCAGAATTAGTTTACCGAATGTCTTTAACGGAAAAAATTCAACAAACCTAATTTTTAATATATAAGATGCGAAATAAATGAAGGTGATGATTAATAAGATATGAAGAAATGTGCTATTTATCGCAATCAAAAAGGGATTATCAAAAAACAAAACAATTAAATAATGTGTAATCCATATCATTATGGAGAATACAAAATGGATTAAAAAATACATTTTAGTCTTTCCCATTGAAAAAAAAAGTGGTGAAAAAATTATAATATTAAAAAAGTTGAGTAACATTTTTATTTGAAAATATTTGGTTGAAGATTCATAGGTATCAGAATACAACAACACAACTATCTCTGAGGCAAAAACCATAAAATAAATTATTATAGGATATATTATTATTGCAGATTTGCTTAATGCGTTTCTCCAGGTTATCATAACTTCATCTATGCCATTATTTTTGTGAAACGCTTTTGAAAAAACCGGCATTAAAACGACAGCAGTCGCACCAGTTATCATACTTACAAATGGCATTTCAATAAAACCATTAGCGAATTCGGCAAAAACATTAGGACCATAAAACCGGCTTATATAAAATTGATCAGCGGAACTCATTAATGTACCGGCAAGACTAGCTAAAACTAATGGTAGGCTATATGAAAAAATTACTTTAAATGACAGTGTTGCCTTTTTTACATTGACATTTTTAAAGGGAATTCCTTTAAAATACCAGGCAATTATTAATGAAATGATGGAAACAGCAATCCAACCATAAATTGCATATAAATATGTTCCTTTTAGTAATATTACAGGTAATACTATAAAAAGTAACATAAGAATTCTCGTTAAGGAATTATAAATAGCTATATAAATGGTCTTTTTGTAGGTTGAGAAAATTCCTTCAATTCCCAACGTTGGCAGAAGCAGCATGGGAATTGGAGAAAAATATTTTAAACCAGTTGCCAACTCGGGATTTTTTAAAACTTGTGCAATCAGACCGGAGAAAGTGAAGAGTACTACAGAAAAGACCATACCGAAAAAAAACAGCATCTTTGAAACTTTCCATACAATGTGTTTCCCTTGTTCAAGAGGATAACGTGGTAAAAAATAAGCAAAGACCCTTGGCAGTCCCGCTGTAAAAACTACCAGCAAAGTATTGTAAACGTACAAAATCTGCCTGTATGTTCCATATTCGGCTTTATCAAAATATCTTGAAAGAATCGCGGCACTTACAATCGCAAGTGCAAACGAACTAAGACTTCCCATCCCCACCCAAAAAGCCTGTATAGTATTGTTGGTTTTATCAGACATTTATTTGCAAACTCAATTACTAATTAATACTTGGTCTTCATCTTGATACAAATCTACATCCCACTTAAATTTACTGTTTGAAGTGATTTGGTATCTGAAAGATCATTCCCAAAATCAGACAAACTATAAAACGACCTATACCACTCCACAAACCTCCCAATCCCCTCCTCTACCCGCATGCCCGGTTTATAACCCAAATCCTCAACCAAATCTGTTACATCGGCTTCGGTGTGGGGGACGTCGCCGGGTTGCAGGGGGAGGTACTCTTTTTTGGCGGTTTTGCCTAAATGGTTTTCTATGGCTTTGATGTAATCTGTTAACTTAACCGGGGCTGAATTGCCTATGTTGTATATTTTGTAAGGAGTTCGGTTTGTGCGCTGGATGCCCTCCTTCGCTGAAGCTTCGGAGGACGAGGGAGCATGATCCAACACTCTTACCACTCCTTCCACTATATCGTCTATGTAGGTGAAGTCGCGGACCATGTTGCCGTTGTTGAAGACTTTGATCGGTTTGTCTTCGAGTATGGCTTTGGTGAACAGGAAAAGGGCCATGTCGGGACGGCCCCATGGGCCGTATACTGTGAAGAAACGGAGTCCGGTAGTGGGAAGTCCGAACAAATGGCTGTAGGTGTGGGCCATCAGTTCGTTGCTCTTTTTTGTGGCTGCATACAGACTGACAGGGTGATCTACATTGTCAGTGGTACTTAACGGCATCTTTGTATTGTTGCCGTAAACGCTTGAAGAGCTTGCGTATACCAGGTGTTTTATTTTGTTATGGCGGCAGGCTTCCAGAATATTTATGAATCCTACAATGTTGCTTTCTATATATTTATAAGGATTCTCCAAACTGTAACGCACTCCTGCCTGGGCGGCAAGATGGCAGACTTTGTCAAACTGTTCCCGCTTAAAGAGCTCGGTAAGCTGATCTCTGTCCTCCAGGTTCATCCTTATAAAGGTGTAACCGGGATATTTTGTGCTTTTAACCGGAAAATGCCATTTCTCTGCTTCGCCTGATATCCCGGTTTCGGCAAGCCGGGCATATTTCAGGCTCACATCATAGTAGTCGTTGATGTTGTCAATCCCGGTAACTGTGTCTCCTCTTTCCAAAAGTCTTTTGGCAAGATGAAATCCAATGAAACCGGCTGTGCCTGTTACCAGAATTTTCATTTTTTACGGATGTCTTTCGTCTCTCTCTTCCAGATCAGCAGAGCCGGCAGCTCTTTGAAAAAGTACTCCATCTGGTCTGTTGTCAGGGTGAGATACATGATCTTGCGCTCAACAAAGGTTTCTGCTTTTTTTACCAGGCTGTTAATGTATTCAATGTCCAGGTCCTTGCCCACCAGGGCAAGCTCAATCGTGTCCGAATCGACGCCGTTGGCAAAATTGCCTATTATATATGCATACTCCAGGTCGCCTACCTGGCTGGTGACCTTATCAATGATCTGATCGATCCCTACGGTTTTCCGGACAATGTGCTTAAGGTCCTCATACAGGGGATGCTTTGGATTGGCCATGTAGAACCGCTTCTTATTCCTGTATTCCGAGGTAAGCAGTCCTGCTTTCATAAACTTGTTTAACTCCACTCTGATGGAGTTGGTCGATTCGTTAAACTCCTTTTCCATGTGGCGCAGGTACCCCTGGTTCCCATCAAAAAGGAAGAACTTAATCAACAGCTTAATTCGCGTCTTAGACGAAATAATAGCGTCAAGCATGGAAAAATGGATTAATTGTTACAGGGCAGGTATTGAAATTTCCCGTAGTATTTTGAGAAATTTCGCGGGACTTTTCACGGCTCCGCCTTCTCAATTACATATGAGATACCCAATTTACGACCCATTATAAATTGGATATATTTATTACTCAAATTTAGAGCAAAATTTAATTCAACGCAATAGGGTTTTAATTTTTTTTAAATTTTTGAAAAAAATATGCGAATTATATAAAGCCGGTAAAATAAACTGTTATTCTTCCTATTGATCTATTTTACAGGCACAGGTCCTGAAATCCGGACAGATCAAAGAACTGTCTTATTTCAGATATATGTTTGAGTAACTTTATATAACCAACGAAGGAAGCGCCGTAAGGTATTCTGCAGGTACCACAGCCATGAACACTGTGTTAATGGCGTCTATGCGCAGCAGAAAATGATTTCTCCCCTGCTGCTCCATCAGTTCTCCCTGCAATCCCATCAGCGGACCGGTGAGAATTTCCACTCTCTTGCCAGGCATGAAAGTATCTCGCGATACCCGGACTTCAAACTCTGACTGCATTATCATCTTTTTTAAATATTCAATCTCTGTGTCGGGTATAACGGCTGCTTTCTTTTCAAATACGACATAACCAACTACATTGCAGGTGCGTAAAACTTTATCAAATTCAAAGTTGTTGATCCTGACAAAGCAGTATCCGGTCATTAACGGTACTTCAATCCATTTTTTGCGGTCCTTCCATTGCCGCAGCTGCTTCTGCAATGGCAGAAAACACTCTATGCCTGTTGCCTGCAAATCAACGTATACCTTTTTCTCCGCTCGCGAACGTGTGTATACCACATGCCATTTCTTATTCCCTGCCAGATCATTTACTGTCATAAACCAGTTATGTTAATTAACATTTTAAAACGAAGTCTGACCAAAGCAGGATGCGAAGCGCCATTACCAGGCAGACTTTAAAAACTAAGGTAATTTAATGAAATTTTATGAGATTCCGAAAATTTATTATTCCATTTTTTTGCTGAAAATGAAATTATTACAACCTCCAGGATTTGGATTTCTAAAAATTAAACCTATTTTTGTATAGTGACAATTTGTAAAAAATTTAACCATTAAATTAATATTCTTCTCAGTTTTAATGATAAGATACCAGTGAGCTGTGTCGTGTCGGGTTGTATTATTATGCTAAAACCATAGAAACCACATAAAAAAAGTGAACCAAAAAATACCAGAGACTATCTGCCAATGCAGATGTAATTGTTTAACTAATCTTAATAAGTGATGAAACGAACCAAAACCCTTTATGTTATCGTAATTCTTCTTATGTTAAGCCTCTATTCTTTCAGTCAGGGAGTAAACCAGCCATTCACTCTTCCTCCCGGACTCAGTACTCAGACAATAGAAATAGGCCAGACCTTTACCGAAACGCGTGAGATATCTCCTTTCGGAAATGATATCCAGAATATTTTCGGCATGTCTGTTAACGCCGGCATTACTCTTGAAAATGATAAGAGCATGGTGAAAATTGTCCTCATCGACAGTAACTATGAGGAGTACCTTATTTATGAGTCATATTTTCTTCTCGAGGCAGGACAAGCAATCCGGGTTGACAACCTCTGCGAGGAGACCTGTATTCTTGACGCTGTCAGCCCGAATGCCCTCAGGATTGAGATCACTGATGCTTCAGTTGATCTCACCAGTCTAACATTGGCAGAAACTGTTCCGCCCGGTATTGATATGCAAAGAATGAAAAGAGAGCGCAAACTGGCGCAGAATGAAGAAAAGATCAAAAGAATTAATGGCAATATCAATGCTAAAAGACTGCACTGGGTGGCAGGGCCTACATCTGTCTCCGAACTCAGCTACGCCGAGAAGAAGTTGTTGTTCGGACAAAGTACTTTTCCTCCCGGGTTTGAGTTCTACTCTGGTGGAGTGATCCGGGCGGGTGATATATCACTTAAATCTGCTACAACCAGCATGATGACCGACATGTGGGACTGGAGGGACAGGCACGGTAAAGACTGGGTGACTCCGGTCACTGACCAGAAAAGCTGCGGTTCGTGCTGGGCTTTTGCTGCAACAGGGGCTACCGAAGCACTGGTTAATCTGTTTTATAATCAGATACTTAACTTAGACCTGTCGGAACAGGATGTCTTGTCGTGCAGCGGTGCCGGAAGCTGTGGCGGGGGTTACCCCTATATTGCACTTAATTATATTACTAATAACGGTATTGTTGATGAGGATGCATTCCCTTATACTGCAACTGACCAGTCCTGCTCAAATAAGGGTACAAATCCGTCACAGCTCATTAAGATCGGCGGCCGCATCGACCTGGGCTCTTCTCTCTTTCCACGGTCAGAGGATGGAATCAAAAAAGCTATTATTGATTACGGGCCTCTGAGCGGCGGACTCTACGACTGGAACCATGCAATGGTGCTTGCAGGTTACCAGGTTGTGAAAGAGGGTGACAGATTCTATTACCGCTCACCAACAGGCAGCAGGTCGTGGAAAACTGTATATGCCGGCGACCCGCTGATAGGTAAAACGGTCTGGATATTTAAAAACAGCTGGGGTACGGTTTTTGGCGATGCAGGGTATGTATATGTCGAAACGGATATCAGTAATTTCGGCTGGACTCACGCACTGAAAACTCCGGTGCAAAGCCTTGTTCAAAATTATACGGTTGAGTGCGTGGATAACGACGGCGACGGATATTTCTGGTGGGGACTGGGACCAAAACCTATTGGATGCAACTGTCCTGATGATCCCGATGGCGATGATTCTGACCCTAACCTCGGACCCCTCGATGACTATGGTAACTGCATAGTCCTTAATAACGGATTGCCGCCTGTGGCTGATCTCTCTGTCAGCGACAATAAAATAACGGAGGGCGGGAGCGTCACTTTCTCAGACCTGTCAGCTAACTACCCTGATTCACGGTTGTGGCTGTTTGAAGGCGGAACACCTGAAACCTCATCTCTGAAAAATCCTGTAGTGACTTACAACTCTGCAGGAACCTTCGATGTAACCCTGATCGCTTCTAACAGCAATGGAAGCGATACTCTTTATATACCTGATCTTATTTCTGTTGAAGAGTATGTTCCCGTATATTGTGAGTCGCGGGGAAGCGCTAATGAGGAGTGGATAGCTGCTGTAACCATTGGCAGTCAGTCGTTTACCTCCGGTTCGTCAAATGCTGCCGGATACCAGGATTTTACATCAAAGGTATTCAGCCTCGAAAGGGGCAGCTCCTACAACATCACCCTGGAGCCGGGATTCAATCCGAGAAATAAATTTGAATACTGGTCTGTCTGGATTGACCTGAATGGTGATATGGACTTTGACGATCCGGGTGAACAGCTCTTTACAGCTTCAAAAAACAGGTCGTCAGTCACCGGGACTTTATATGTCCCTGACGGACTGCCTGTCGATACGCGTATGAGAATATCCATGAGCCGGAACGGCGTGCCTTCACCTTGTGCTGTTTTCGACGGCGGAGAGGTGGAGGATTACTCTGTCTGTCTAACCGAAGCTCTCCCTGAATTACCTGTTGCAGAATTCACTGCTTCTCCCCTGATCATTACTCCCGGTGAGGCTGTTAACTTCGTGGATCTCTCTGCCGGAAATCCCGCTTCTTGGGAGTGGACATTCACGGGGGGTGACCCTTCTTTCTCAACTCTGCAAAATCCGGAGGTTTATTATAACTCCCCGGGGACATACGGTGTCTCTCTTACTGTTTCTAATCCGTCGGGCTCTGATAATGTTGTTAAACAGGATTATATAACTGTTACAGAAGAGGTTGTTCCTGATACTTACTGCGTTCCGGTGGCTGTTAACAGCTCGTCCGACTGGATCAGCAAAGTTGAAATAGGGGCAGCTCTGCTGAACAACTCTTTTGGTAGCGGTTATTCTCTTTTCCCTTCCACGATTGACCTCACTCCTGGTCAGACTTATGCTGTCTCTTTAGCACCATTCAATGCACAAAATAAAAATTTCTGGCGCTTATGGATCGATTTTAACAGCGACGGTGACTTTAATGATTCTGACGAAACTCTTGTCGTGGGTAATAATATTAAAGGAGAGCTGTCTGCCTCAATTACCATTCCTTCGTATGCCAAAGGATTCACAAGAATGAGAGTTATGATGCGTACCGGAAACGCCCCTTCATCGTGCGATGATAATTTTTCGGGCGAGGTGGAGGATTATAATGTTTCATTTTCAGGCCCTGTGTCTGTGTTTAAAAGTGGAAACACCGGGGGACCGGTAACAACGATTGATCCCGGTTGTAAAATTTATCCAAATCCTGCAACAAAGACTCTCTATCTTCAGATTGATGAAGTTGGCGAGGGTGATTATCTGAAAATTTATAACTCTCCCGGACAAATGATCTGTTCAGAAAAAATAAGCTCAACTGTGACACCAATCAATGTTGAAAACTTAGTGTCCGGATTGTATTATATATCAGTCATTACCAATGGCCGGGTCTGGCAGGGGAAATTTGTAAAAACTGAAAAGAGAGATTGACGGTTGTGCTGCAAAATAACTCCTCATATCCGGCATTGAATTCTTATGTCTGATGTAAGAATTTTATGGTTATATCAATATTATTATTATAAGTATTCTACCTTCATTTAAATACTTAATTATTCATGAGCCAAGTCTAAAAAGGCGCTTCGCGCCCTTTTTAGGCAAATTTAAAAAATTTATTAAACTGAATTTTAGACATTTATAAAATTACATAAAGTATTAATCAATAAAAATTTTAGTTTTTATAATGACTCATTCATAATAGTACATATTTAGTATATTTGGAGAGTCGAAATACAGAAATTTTTTTCATAAACAGATGTCAAATGGTACCGGTTAGAACTGTTCTTATAAGGACAGTTCTGTTACCGTATCACTAAATTATTTTGCGGAGTTGTCTGCATTATGAGTGATGTAATCGCATTGGAGCTGCTGTAACACAAAACCAACAGGAAGATACTATTATGGATTATCAAAGAAAAACTAAAGAAGAACTTATTCGAGAGATAGAGAGGCTAAAAAAGGAAAATACCCCGCTTAAAGATAATAACGGTAATGATTCGGAACTTCCTTGCAAAATGAGTGAAAAGAGATACTATTCTCTTTTTGACCAAAACAATGATGCCGTGATGTTCTTATCACCTGAAGGAGATTATATGGAGGGCAATAAACGGACAGCTGAGATGCTGGGATATTCTGAATCTGAGATCAGGTGTCTTTCAACTGATGATGTAATTGAAGAGAAAGAGAAAAGCAGAGAGATTTTAAAAAAATTGATATCGGGTGAAAATTTAAAACCTTACGAAAGGCAGTTAAGAAAAAAAGATGGCACACTGATAACAGTTGAAGCTAACGTAAAGCTTATCAGGGATGAAGATGGCAACCCTTTGTGTATCCAGTGCATTGCACGGGATATCACCAGAACTAAAAACAAGGAAAAAATATACAGGAGGTTGCTGCAGGATTATGAACAGATCATCCAGACCACTAAAGATGGAATATTCCTGGTGCAGGTCACCGGCCGTAATACATTCAAATATTTAAAAAACAACAAAACCCACCAGGAAAAGACAGGCCTTTCAAGTGAGTTTCTCCGGGGGAAAACTCCTCTGCAACTGTTGGGAGATAGCTTGGGGAGCATTGTCGCAGCAAATTATTCGCGGTGTGTTGATGCTAAAAAGAGTATTAACTATGAGGAGATATTGACCCTTCCGGCCGGTAAAAAATATTGGAACACAACTCTTACTCCGTTAATTGAAAATGGAAAGGTGACCTATCTGATAGGTACCTGTCAGGATATAACTGAGTACAAAATCGCTAAAAATGCATTACGGGAGAGTGAAAAATCGTACCGTCTGCTGCTGGAAAATCTTAATGAAATTGTTTATGTTCTGGATGAGAGGGCGGTGATCAAATATGTTTCGCCAAATGTGGAACAAATTGCGGGATATAAGCAGGAGGAACTGACAGGGAGACAATATATTGACCTTGTCCATCCTGATGATAAAAATGAACGGATGGAACAATTCTCTAAAATCGCTAACGGTATCAATAACCCCACAGAATACCGGTTGTTAAAAAAAGACGGCTCTTATTCATGGATAAGGACTAATCCGAAAGTAGTTAAAAGAGATGGTGTCACTACAGAGATACAGGGTACTCTGATAGATATAACAGACCGCAAGCTGGCAGAAGAACAGTTGGAATGCAATATTGATCATCTGGAAAGCCTGGTGAGTATCCTTCAGTTCAACACAAAAAATATTCAGGATTTTCTGGATTATGCTTTGGAAAAAGCTATCGAATTAACTGACAGTAAGATCGGATATATCTATTTCTATAGTGAGGAGAGTGAAGAGTTTACACTGAATACCTGGTCGAAAGATGTAATGAAGGAGTGTGGTATAGAAAACCCTAAAACTGTTTATCAACTGGAAAATACCGGTATATGGGGTGAGGTGGTAAGACAGCGAGGGGAGATCGTGGTTAACGATTTTCAGGCGTTTCATCCATTGAAAAAAGGCCTTCCTTCAGGACATGCAGCTTTGCACAGGTTCCTTTCTGTCCCTGTTTTCAATGACAATAAAATTGTAGCTGTTATAGGTGTTGCCAATAAAGTGACTGATTATGATATTCAGGATGTGGTACAGCTCAGACTTCTTTTAGATGGTGTATGGAAAGAGGTGGAGAGGAAAAAAAGCAGGGAGGCCCTGCTACAGTCGGAACAGAATTTTAAAACTTCTATTGCAGACTCACCACTGGGAATAAGAAT
Source organism: uncultured Prolixibacteraceae bacterium (assembly GCA_964495655.1). GTDB lineage: Bacteria > Bacteroidota > Bacteroidia > Bacteroidales > Prolixibacteraceae > JAAYJR01. Next base: position 21,280 of record CAZBWK010000049.1, read on the forward strand.
TTTGGATAAAAAAGGAAATACTGTCTATGCAAACAATAAGTTTCTTGAACTCTATGGATTTGAAACTATTGAAGAGTACTTATCTGTGCCTGTTGAAAAAAGATATACCCATGAGAGCTACCTCCAACACCTGAAAAGAAAAAAAATTAGAGGCAACGGAGATGAGATTAATGAATATGATATCAGTATCAAAACTAAAAATAACGAAGTAAGAAATCTCAGGGTAATGCGTAAAGAGGTACAGTGGAACGGCACTAATCATTTCCAGGTGATATATCAGGATATTACCGAACATAAAAAACTGACTGAAGAATTAACGGAGGCAAAGGAGAGAGCCGAAGAAAGTGACCGCCTGAAATCTGCATTCCTGGCAAATATGAGCCACGAAATACGTACACCTATGAATGGTATCATGGGATTTGCAGAGCTGCTGAAGGAGAGTCAAAACATTGACGATAAAACCAGACAGGAATATGTCAGCCTGATAGAAAAAAGCGGCCATCGAATGCTTAATATAATCAATGATATTATTGATATCTCGAAGATTGAGTCGGGACAAATGAAAATAAATATTAAAAATTCAAATGTTAATAAACAAATTGAGTATCTCTATAAATTCTTTAAACCGGAAGTGGAAGCTAAAGGTATGCAGCTGCGCTATAAAAATGCGCTTCCTGATAAAGAGGCGGAAATAAATACCGACAGTGAAAAATTTTATGCGGTGCTGGCTAACCTTATTAAAAATGCTATAAAATACTCCATCGAGGGGTACATAGAATTTGGTTATGAGAGGAAAGATAAGTTCCTTGAATTTTATGTCAAAGATACCGGCATCGGCATTCCCGAGGGAAGGCAGAAAGCGATATTTGAACGGTTCATACAGGCTGATATCGACAATAAGATGGCACTGCATGGCGCCGGACTGGGGCTGTCGATTTCAAAAGCTTATGTCGAAATGCTGGGTGGCAGGATCCGGGTGGAGAGTGAAGAGGGTGTCGGCTCAATTTTTTATTTTACTCTTCCCTGTAATACTGCAACAAAAATTGAAAATAAAAAGGATGCTCCGGCAATTGATCAGCATAATGATCTTGAAGAGATAAAAATACTGGTGACCGAGGATGATGAGATCTCTATTGTCCTGCTAAACTACCTTATTAAAGGTTTTGCAAGAGATATCATTTATGCTAAAACAGGCTATGAAGCTATTGAAGAATGCAGGAAAAATCCCGATATCGACCTGATCCTGATGGATATTCAAATTCCTGAACTTAACGGCTTTGAGGCCACTCGGAAGATCCGCGAATTTAATAAGGATGTAGTGATCATTGCCCAGACTGCATACGGACTGGCAGGTGACAGGGAAAAATGTATCGAGGCGGGCTGTGATGATTATATCGTTAAGCCTGTTAATAAAAATAAGCTGATGGATCTGTTTCAGAAATATTTTAAAAAATAAACCTGTAATATCAATTTACCAGCTTCCCTTCCTGAAGGATGACTGACTTTGTGGCATACCGCGTTGCTGCTGCAGGATCGTGGGATACAAGCAGCACTGTTTTTCCGCTTTTGTGAAACTCACTTATCAGTGACAGTATAACTGAACTGTTCTGAGGATCGAGATTCCCTGTTGGTTCATCGGCAAGTAAAATTTCCGGACCGGTAATTATTGCACGGATAAATGCTGTTCTCTGCTTTTCTCCCACGCTGAGTTCCGACGGATATTTATTCTCCAGGGGAAGTATTGAACACTTTTCCATATAACTATTGATCTCTGTCCTGGTTACGGCCGCCGGACAAACCATCCTGATATTTTCAAATACACTCAAATATGGTAACAGATGAAATTGCTGAAAAACAAACCCTATGTTTCTTTTGCGGTATAGCTCCAACTCTTTACCGCTAAATGAATATATATTCTTTCCCCTGTATAATACCTTTCCCGTATCGGGATGTATCAACCCTCCCACGGTATGGAGAAGTGTCGATTTACCGGAACCGCTCTGGCCTGTCACTACAATAAAGTCTCCCTCTTCGACGGTAAAAGAGACCTCATTAAGAGCGGTGAATACTTGTTCGTCCTTTCTGTATCTCTTTGTGATATTATCTATTTCGAGCATCATCAGGTTTTTTTTAATCACTGCAGCATCAGTTTTCTCTTAATTGATCATTCACGGCTAAGGGTTCCGGCAGCATCAACCTGTGTGGCCATCAGAGCGGGGATCCAGCCTGACAGTGTCCATAAAACCGGGAATATCAAAATCACATTGCCAAACAAGGTCCACAGTGGTTTAATGTCATGTGCCGTAAACCGGAATATCTCCCTTCCGAAATATTCTGCTATAACGCTTCCTGCAAAAAAACCTGCTATTGTTCCCGTAAGGCCGAGCAGGAAGGCTTTCATCATAATTATCAGCAGAATGTAGTATTTACTTTTTCCTGTCGCTATCATGATCCCGATCTCCTGCCGGCGGGTAACTACATTCGAATAGAACAGGAGTCCGGATATCAGTAAGGCAGAGAGCATTACAAACGGAATGATGAACGAGCCGTACTTGTTCATCATCAACCTCTGATTTTCGCGGGCATCAGCAATGCTGCTGATCTCAGTCACCTCCAGGTCAGAAAAGATCGCCTGCACCTGGCTTCTCGCATTTTTTATCCTTCCGTCGTGACATACACATCCAAGGGCTTCAATCTTATTTATCTGTCCCTCCATGCCAAGTAACTGCTGAAGGTCTCCGAGAAAGAAGGCAACCCCCTGGTCAAGCATCCCCTTTCCCTCCTCAAGCCTCTTTGCTATTCTGAACTCATGCATCTTCCCGTCTTTACCCCTGATCTTAAACGGCTCCCCCTCGGGAATATTTTTTGCTACAAGGGTTCCTAAGTGTACTGTTCCCTTTTCTACATCAAATCCCATTGTCTCCTGCCTGGACAGGTATCTCTGAACTGCCTCATCTTTATAACCGGCCACAAGTATTTGGTGCCGAGATCCGTTCGGATCAGTCCAGTCAGGATACTTCAGCTGCAGGATCCCTGTGAGATGCCTGACTGCATCAAAGGTTTTGGACTCCGCAAGAACATCTACGTAATTTTCGGGAAACAGCTGTGTGTCATTGACTGAATAGAAATCTATCAGGTTTGTCCCTTTGGGATAAATATAGAGGTTCAGCCCCTGCTCTCTCATTATTTTACGGGTTTCATTTTCGCTGGCCTTGCTCAAAGTAAAGATTGCCACTGATACTGTTGCAGCCACAATAACTGTCAGCAGAATTATGAGGGAGTTAACCTTTCGGTAAAGGATCTCCTTAATCACAAGTTTTACGGGGTTCATACTACAATCTTTTTTTATTTCTGTAAACAAAATAAACAGTTAACAAAATTACCGCTGCAATAATTATGATCCCTGTTATGATAATTGATATCTGTAAGGACTTATCATCCTTCATCTCAAGGATTTCGGGCTGATATGCATTCAGTCCGTCTCTCTGGTCTGTAAGCCACCTGGGCAAAGGACGGGTATCGGGTGAATCATATAGGACAGTATCCTTTTCCATCTATTTATGCATAAGAAAAGGGTTAGCATCCAGAACAGCATTTACCAGGGCAGGCTTTGGCCTTTCCCAGTCTGCTTTGCAAAGAATACTGACTCCCGGAAGCTGGTCTTTTATGAGACAGCTGCAGTCGGCTGTAAGAAAATCGATCAACAGGTGTATGTTCTCTTCTGTGATGCCTCTTCCCAAAAGGGGCTCAAGAGCTCTGAAACGGCCAAATACCCCAAAGAGCATTGGCTCATTAATGTCTTTAAGGTCACTCTCAACATTTAACAACAATGAGACAAGATGCTTTTCCGACTGACTGCCCCTCTCTGTTTCCATTAAGGTGATGATGTCTCTGAAGGGCGACGAATCAAGGCTCCTGGTTATTACCTGTAATCCCTTTTCATCTTTTTCACTGCTGCCACTCCTAAGATAAAGCATCACACATAGCTTTCCGGCCATCAGCTCCTCCACTACCTTTTCTCTTAACGGTGAAACAGCAATATCTTTTAATGAACTTTGATCATTGTATTGTCCGAAAAGCCTGTTGCCATAATATAATGCATAATAAGGTTTTGCAATGTCTTCCTTCTTTTCTGTCCTGAAAACTATATTTGCTGTTTTTGACAAGCTCTCCATCTCTTTGTTCTGCCTGACTGTTTCTGTGTCTGCATCACCTTTATGATAATAGACAAGCCTGTACTTGTCAGCAAATGAATTCAGCAACACCCACTCAGAGACTTTAGTGGTGCATGCCATGCCGACAATCGCTGCAATCAATATTGCTTTCAGATAATGAGGCTTCATGATGATTATTTTTGTGTAATATTCTCTTGTAACAGTTCAATACCGCAGATCAGTGGTTTCCCCGACCGGGGGATAAGCTCAACCTTCATGCTGCTGCCTGCTTTTATTCCGTAAAATGACTTTACAATTTCCCTGTCAGGTTTTCCGGCCTCACTGACTATGTCAAGTTTCTCAGCTACCATTTTCCCCTGAATCTTAATGTCGAACACTCTCTCTCCGGCTTTTTTATCTTCCAGCTCAGAAAAATATAACCTGACTGTGTAAGATGACTCAGGAGTGCGGTTATCTTCAGCCAGCCCTATTTCAAGCTTCTCTATTCCTGCAAGTGCGCTGGAACTGATCCACGGTGTTTTTTCAGAAAGTACAGAAAACGGCTCTTTCCTGATCTTAACGATATTCACAGTGTCAACTGTGACCGGTATTTCAGGTGGTGCACCCGAAACATAAGGAAACTCGAACCACAGTACATTATCATCCGAACTTCTGTCACCCGGTGCATTGAAATTCAGTCCCAGCTGCTTTACCGGCTTTCCGTTCCACTTATAATTACTGTTGGTCCAGTAAGACATCCAGGGCATATTGATCAGAGCCAGTGAAGTCTGGTTCTGATAGGCGCACTGGCATGTTCTGGTGTAGTCGGGCGAGTTTAATACTCCGTCGGCGGCTATCAGGTTGGTTGAACAACCGGGCTTCCAGCCGCCAAGACTTCCTGTGCCCTCAAAGGTTTCGAGGTTGATAAAGCCTGCTGAAGCTGACCTGAAAGTGAGAAGGTATTCGCTTGCAGCTACATAACCGCAGCCATACTCCCGCTTATAGCTCCATTTCAACTCTTCGCCTGTTACCGGATCTGTTTCGGTAATAGGATCACCGGTAAGCAGGTAAAAACCTTCTCCGTTGGTGTAAATCTTATCGTTATGGATGATCGGTGGATTGCCGTACTTAACAGCTCTATCCCATATTGCTTTCCTTGTGGCCACATCATAAGCTATCATTCTGTTACCCTCCTCGCCATTCAGCATATCCCGCGAAGGCCTTGTTGCCTGTAATAACAGGTTATATCCGGAAGAGTAACCAAGCCAGGTCCCGAACACTTCTTCAGTCTCTTCATGGATCTTCTCTCCTGTCCTGACATCCAGATAGAGCAATCTTGTTCCTTCAGGCATGGGCTCTCCCCTTCTCCGCAGGCGGGTCTCAAGGTACTGTGGCAGCTTGTCGAGGCAAAAGAGAATGCCGTCGCCGGCAATCACTGAATTGTGAAGAAAGCCGTGATTGGCATTTATACTCCATAACCTCTTTCCGGTAAAACGATCTAAAACTATCAGTTCCCTGCTGGCGGTGATATCATAATTTGTGAATTTTGGATTTTTGATCCTTATGGAATCATCCTCCAGTCCGGTAAATTCGGCAAAATTGTTTCCCACGATCAGAAGATCTTCATAAACACCTATATAGCCCAGTTCTTTTGTGTTGTCATAACCTGTATCAAACACTTTCACTGTCTCCCCGTTCGTGATATCGATCAGGCTGCATTCATTGCCCGTGATAAGGTAAACATACTCTTTGGTTACTATATAATTTGTACCCCTGGCATTGGCGCCGGGAAGATGTACCTGGTTATACTTGGGATCCAGAGGATTCTCCTCATCGTAGGTCTCATCATAAAATACCAGCCAGTTATCTTCCCTGAGTTGTTCAAATTCTCTTTTCCAAAGGACTCTCCCGGTATATACATCGCGTGCACTCAGACAGTCTGTTCCCTGTATTATCAGTCGTCCGTCAATAACCTGCTCTCCCGGACCGTGACCATGTCTTGGCAATACATCCATGTTGGAATTACCGCCAAACCACAGAATACCCAGCGGGGCCCTGACAAGCTGGTCATTTGATTTAACGGTATTGGCAATGTCCCCGTAGTTGTGTGTCCATGGCGAGGCGCCCCTGAGAGGGCCCTCCCTGGTAACCATGGTCAGTCCGCTGCCTTCTGTTATCTTTGAACCTTCAAGGGTGAGAGATGCAAATGCTTTTTGTATCCTGGTCTGATCCTTACCTGAAAAATTGAGTACTACTTTCCCGCCGTAAGGGCGTGTTATTTCATATAACTGCTCAAGAAGATCGTAATCGCCGTTATTGATATACAGGGGATCATTGACTATGGTGAGGCTTGACAAGTATTTTGGCAGCGCCGGGAATTTTTCCCGGTACTGAAGAAAGCTGATCCGTTCTGCCGTGATACCTGCTTCATCAAAATACTCACGCAGGGTGTTTACCCTGGCCGGATCTTTTTCGTAAACTATTAAATTAAGGCTGGTACCGTAAACCAGTCCGCTCAGCAGCTTTTTGTCACCGCCTCCGAATACCAGGCCATAGCCATCAGTGACGCCCGACTCTCTGATTATTCTGCGGGTTTTTGATGAACTCTTTTTTATCTCTTTTTTATCATTTTCATACCTGACGATCTTTTGAGGCGGTGTATCTCCGAATGTCATGACATCACCATTCTCTGTCACTGCTATTAGCTTTCCGCTTGCCGCTATGAGACGCCCTATCTTTACATTTGTATTAAAACTCCAGATAACTTCCGGGACTTCCCCCTCAGTGATTTTGACTGCTGTTATCCCTCTTTCACCTCCGGCATACAGGCAGTCCCCTGCTTTAATCAGGTCACCCGATGCATCGACCCCGACACTCCATAATGAGTCGAGGGTTTTATCTTCTCCCAGCCTTGCCGCCCTGATCTCTTTTCCGGAAAAATAGATATTGTCTCCGTCAACCACAGGGTACTCACCTGCATCTTTTGTCAGCCGCTCCCCTGACTCTGTATCATACATCCATGTTTCCCTCCATCTGTGGTGGTTAAAAAACACTTTGTCGTTGGAACAGGTAAAGGCGCCTCCTGTTTTCCCGCTGGCGGCAAGGTTGTAGTATACCTTTTCCCCGGTTTCTTTATCGAATGCGGCAGGGACCGAACGGCCTCCGGCAACCAGTAACATATCGCCGCTGACAGTGAAAGGGCCCTGGGGGGCCACATCTGCAAAAGCGGGTGAGTTATGGGGCTGCAGTATATAATTGCTTCCGGTGCCTTCATTTTTCCAGATAATATCGCCTGTCATGGCATCCAGGGCATATATGAAGGTTCCCATCAGGGGAAATATGCTGGCTGCCGTATATATAACACCATCCTCGATCACTATCCCGCCCCGTGCCGGCCACATGGATATAAGCCTTTTGTTTCCAAGAAGTTTGTTTTCTGAGGGAGCCAGAAGCCTTTTCCATATCACTGAACCGTCGTTGGCATTGAGACAATAACAGTATCCGTCATCGCCGGTGAAGTAAATCCTGCCGTTATAAATTGCAAGTGGCAGCCTGACTGGTCCGTCGGCATAAAAATGCCATAACTCCTCTCCTGAATCAATATCCATAGCCACGACCTTGTCCTGGTCGTTAAACCCTATAAAAATCTTGTTATCTGCCACTACAGGCTCTAATAACCGGTCGAACTGCATCAGGTTTCTGTTAAGGGGATCATCCCAAACAGGAACACGTGGCGAAAACCTGGCCTGCCATTGCAGGTGCAGTTGATCTGCAAGCTGACAGGTTGATGAGGCAGACCTGTTGGCATCGTAACGCCACATGGGCCAGTCGGTACCGGCAAACAATATTAAGTTTTGAAGTGTAAGTAAGAGAAGCAAGGTAAATCCGGGCATTCGCAGTTTCATATCAGCCTGTTATTTTGTTAATTATTTTTGTAAAATATATTTCAATTGTTCATAAGGAAAGGTACAATTAAATAGCTCTGTTATCTGCCATGACCACAACATCCGGATGCCCTGCTTCAACTACAGGGTATCCGGATCCAACCGGGTTTCATTTACTGTCTGTCCGCAATTTCTAAATCAGCGATGCCGAAGCTTTGTCAAGGAACAGCACCGTGTCGGCATGGTTACGTAAAACAGTTGCCGGACAGGCAGTGCTAATTTCTTGGTTAAGAGTATTATACACTGCCTTTGCTTTCCTCTCATCAGGAACAACGCAACTTATGGTCTTACAGTTCATTATTGCCGTAATAGTGAGCGAAAGAGCATGAGTGGGAACATCATCGAAGGTCGGGAACCACCCTTCACCAAGCTGTTGTCTGCGACAATCATCATCAAGCTCCACAACTTTTACAAGATGGGGATCATTGAAATCTGCCACTGGCGGGTCATTGAATGCAATATGTCCGTTCTCCCCTATGCCTATGCATGCAACATCAACAGGATGGCTCTTCAGCAGATCCTCATAACGCCTGATTTCAGCATCAATATCTGCTGCATCACCTTCAAGATAATGAACTTCTTTGGGTTTTACAATATCAAGTATTCTCTCTTTTAAATATTTACGGAAGCTGGCCGGATGAGTTTCCGGCAATCCTTTGTATTCATCCAAATGAAATACGGTGATCTTTTTCCAGTCTACGTCCAGCTTTTGAAAATTTTTAATAAATTCAAACTGTGATGCACCTGTTGCCAGTATCAAATTAGCCGAACCTTTCTCTGCTATTGTGGCTTTTAATTTGTCTGCCACAAAAACGGCAGCTGCCATACCCATTTCATCGGTTTCATTATAAACTTTTACTTTGAGATTATCCTTTTTAAAAGATTTGATTTCTTGTACCATGATAAATATTTTATATTAAACTACATTAATAATTCAGTTATAGCGAAATAGGTTGTCATGAATGAAAAGAACACCACTGCCCAGATACCGATATTTTCTCGTGTGCCTGCTTTATTGGTACCCATCAGCTTACTTCTGTTTATAAGTATAAGGATAGGAATAGCCACTGCCGGCAGGATGCAGGCCTGGAATGCCTGTGAAAAGACCATCAGGGCGGGAGGCCTCTGTTTCAGAAAAACTGATCCGAATGCAAATAACATTGCAAAGAATATCAGCAGTTTCGACTGTGTTGAGTGAATATTTCTCGGCTTACCTGTATAGTCGGAGATCAGCCAGGGAGCAATCAACACGATAGGAAAAATAGTTGACAGTCCGGCCCCTACTATACCAAGAATAAGAATAAAGGCTGCTGCTTTCCCTCCTATCGGCTGAAAAAGCTGGATCATCTCAACGGTATTGTCCAGTTTCAATCCCATGATATGAAGGGTCCCCGCAGCCACGGCCATAATAACTCCACTTAAAAAGAGCATCATAGAAGCCGAAACGAATGCGTCCTTTTTTTCATCTTTCAGATTTTTTATGGTCCATCCCTTTTCTGCAACTACAGTGCTTCGCATAATGAAAACAGCTGCAGAACAGGTAGTCCCGGCAATTGCCGCCACCAGTCCGAATGCTCCTTTTGTGTCTGGTATTCCCGGTATGAGGCCACTGGCAATGGTAGAAAAATCGGGTTTAACCATAAAGAACACTACAATAAAAGAGAGCCCCATAAAGATCACAAAAACGGTCAACACTTTCTCAAAGGTCTTGTACTGGCCTATCCACAAAAGGATATACATAGCCACTGACAGGATAAGTATTATCCAGAACCGGGGAATCAGAGTTTCATTAAACAGTAGCCTGATAGCCTCCTGCACCAGGTCGGCTACAATTCCCATGACACCCATCAGGGCGAGCAACTCGCCGATAATGAGCGCTATAAGTATATACATTGCCAGGATCCATCCATGTTTAAACTCATTTTTGATATTGTAAAGGGCGGTATTACCGGTAACCAATGTAACTTTTCCATAGGCAACCATGAGAATGAATGTAAACACACATGATAACACAAGAGCCCAAAAAAGTTCCATGCCATGCTCTGCGCCGGTTTTAGCCATAGTGGTCACACTGCCTGTGCCGATATTGTATCCTATCAGGAAAAGCCCGGGGCCCACGGCAGCAAAACCGA
>CAZBWK010000050.1:0-30090 GCA_964495655.1 uncultured Prolixibacteraceae bacterium
AAACTGCTCACTCCCACCTGACCTCCCCCGGCATTCCAATCTTCAAAGTGCCATCATTTTTCACCGCTATTTTCACGGCATATACAAGCTTTACCCGTTCCTCTTTGGTTTGGATAATCTTTGGCGTAAACTCGGCTTCTGAAGAAATCCAGGTGATTTGTCCCGTAAACGACTGGTTTTCTGTTTCATTTTTATCAACCAGGACTTCTGCCGTCTGGCCGATTTTAATACCGGGAAGCTGTGCCCCGCTCACATAAACTTTCAGCGTGAGCTCATCCAGTCCGGCCATCTTGAACAGCGGTTTCCCCGGTGTTGCCAGTTCGCCCTCTTCTGCATAAGTTTCCAGTATTGTTCCGCCTGAAGGAGACTTTATTATACATCGTTTTTTCATATCCACAGTTATCTCTTTTTGTGATTCAAGAACATCCAGCTCTTTGTCAATCGACGTAAACTGTGTCTGAGTATTCTCTATCTGACGGTTAATGACACTTATCTGTCCGGTGATATCATCCAGTTGTTTTTGTGTAGCTGCACCGTCTGCCAGCATTTTTGAAATCCTTTTTTCGTTGATTTGCAGGTTCTTTTTCTGTTCTTCAAAAACTGCAATCTGCGAATTAATGGTTTGTCTGCGGGCGGCAACAGCTTCTTTTTGTGCTAGTATCTGTTTTAGTTTCAGGTCAGGCTGGATTGTGTCGATAACAGCCGCCACTGATCCGGCCTCGGTTTTTTGTCCCTTTTCCACATTCATTTTAAGAATCTTGCCTGACGACTCGGAGGAGACAATAACAGTTTCAGCCTCGAAATTTCCGAAAGCATCAGACTGGTTGCTGTTACCTGTACATCCTAAGAATGCAACAGCGAGTATTGATAAGAGTGATTTATATTGCATATAATTTTAATTTATTATTTTCAAATGTATTATAAAGCCTGTTCTGATAGTAATTGGTGAAACTCGCCTGTTTTTTAATCTTGTTCCCGGGTTTCGATTTTGATCGGTATGCCAGCTTCATAGTGGTAGTGTTTTGTTATAATTTATTGTACCTCTGACTTTAATCCTTTTCCTCTAATCAGGTTCAACCTCTCTCTTGCCTCGTTTAACTGAATTTTATGCAGTTCCTGATTCAGTTTTGCCACGGTTTCGGCCTGTAATTCACGAATGTAGTCAGATGTTGTCAGGCTTCCGTTTTCCAGTTTCGATGAAGCCGCTTTGGTGATTTCCGCCCTGAGCTCAACCATCTCCAGGCCGGTTTTGAGCATAGTTTCCATTTTCCTGATCTGCTCTTCCTGCTGTGTCAGCAGAAGCTGAATATTCCGGACGAATGTCTCCTCCTGTTTCTGAATTATTTCCTGTTGCAGACCGAGTACCTCCTTTTGCCGGCTGGCTTTATTCCAGTCGAAAAGATTCCATGATAATCGGATTCCAACCAGGTAGTAGGTGTCGAATTCATTGTTCAGCATATTCAATCCCGGCTTGCCGTAACCCATCTGTCCAAAGCCGAACAGTTTCGGATTGCGTGATTTTTCCAGCAATGTCATTTGGGTTTCCAATTGTGCTATCTGGTTCGAAAAGAGCAACTGTTCGGGCCGGGAAAGGTTTTCACCAGGCAGGGCAGGTTTTTCGTTATATATTAAGGCCGCATCCTGATTGATGCGTTCACCTGTTAAAATGGAGAGCATCCTGATAGCTGCAAGTTTAGCCGCATCGAACTGAATTTTTTGTTGTTCGTGGTTCAAAATTTCAGCTCTGATTTCAATGGCAGCTGATTTCTCTGTCATGCCGTTTCTTATCGCTGATTCCACTGAAGCCAGTTTTTCGGAAAGTACTTTTATCTGTGCACTTACTACGTCGGCCTGTTTTTTTACCACCATTGCAGTAAAGAAAGCCTGCGCAACCTGCTCGTTAAATTTATATAATTCTACCTCCAGCTCACTTAAATGGCTTTTCAGCAAAGCATCTTCAAGCTGCTCATTAGCTGCTTTTAAACCTCCGTCCCATATTGACTGCCTGATTTCTGCATAAGCTTTATACTGGTCTTTTGAAACCATTGGAACTGAGATGTTTGACAGCGGTATATCAACTTTTGTTACGTCCGACTGGTAAGTGGCTTGTCCGTTCAGTGAAATCTGGGGCAGGTAGGTTGTTTTGTTGTTCTCTTTGTTAAGTCCGGAAATATCTTTCAGAATTTCAGCCTGCTTAAGGTTCGGATAATTCTCGCGCGCCCGGGTGTAACAATCGTCAAGTGTAAACATTTGTTGGCTGAATGCTATTTGTACCGGGAAAAACAGTAGTAATAAAATTCGCTTCATTTTCTTTGTATTTATATGAAAATTGACACTTTGATCAAAAAAGTTACAGTCTGTCCTGATTGTTTTTTATTAAGATTGAATCCAGGATAAATTGTTTGACGGTTTCTTTTCGCATCTGAAGATGATCAGCATAAGCTTTTCTATCATTTTCGAAGAACATAATTTCCATAAGTGGTCCGGCTGCTACCGGGAAAATGCATAAAGCAAGCAGGTTAATCAGTATATCTTTCGGGTCCATTGTTTTGATATTGCCTGCTTCCATCTCTTTTTCGAACATGACAAAAAGTTGATTTGGATTGACACCGTTGCTTTTTATGACCGATGCCAGAAATTCAGGATCACGATGAATTTCTTTCAGTATGAAGGAGGGCAGAAACGGATTTTTCAGAAGCAGATCGGTATATTTTTCAATGAAAATTCCAATCTTCACTTCGATGGAAAGATCTGACTGAATTAAAGTGTTCAGGTTGGGGAAAATTTTTTCGAAAACCTTGTTGAAGATAGCTTCGAAAAGTTTTTGCTTGGTTCTGAAATAGTAATGTAACAGTGCCTTGTTGATGCCTGCCTCGTCAGCGATTTCCTGCATCCTGGAACCGTCCATTCCCTTTTTTGTGAATACTTTTTGAGCTGCCACGAGAATTCTGTCTTCAGTGTTATCTTTTTTTATTTCATTCATTATCAACTGGTTTATTTATTAATTTCAGATTCATGTCTTCTCTTTTTTTGTAATATCAGGAGTATTGGTTAACTGCTTAATTTAACCATCTGGCCAAAAATAGAATATAAAGAAGAATTTATCAAATATTTTAACTGTAAAATTTAACCTTATAGTTAAAAATAATTTTATAATAAATCTGGGTAATGAATATCAGTGAATTATAACAGCGAAAATTATTTATACAAAACTATTATAACTTTAACTCCTTTTTACAAGAAGAATACGCAATCTTTGTACTATGCGTAAGATAAACAAAAATCTGACCGAAGGCGGAACAGGCCGGCACCTGGTTACTCTTACATGGCCTATGCTGCTGGGACTTATGGGTATGGTGATTTTCAATTTGGTGGATACCTATTTTATCGGGAAACTTGGGGTTCAGCAACTTGCAGCGATGGGTTTTTGTTTTCCGGTTATAATGTTTGTGAACAGCCTTTCTCAGGGTGTTGGCATCGGTACATCATCACTGATTTCACGAAACATTGTAAGCAAAAAGCGTGAAGAGGTTCGTATGATGGCCAGCCGTGCGGTTTTATTAGGTATCTGTGTTGTGGTAGTTTTTATAGTGGCCGGACTGCTTACTATCAGGCCGCTTTTTACTGCTTTAGGGGCTGCACCTGAAATAATGGGTTACGTTCACGATTATATGAGCGTTTGGTATTACGGTGTTGCGTTTGTGGTCGTGCCTATGATCGGGAACAACATTGTGCGTGCCACCGGTGACACATTTACACCGGGAATGTTAATGGTGATGTCTGCTGTTATAAACGTTATCCTTGACCCGTTACTGATCTTTGGCATTGGCCCGTTCCCTGAAATGGGCATTAAAGGGGCTGCCCTGGCAACTGTTATTGCAAGAGGTTCGGGACTGGTTTTTATCTTGTTTATTCTTATCCGGCGCGAAAACCTGCTTGTAATAAAAACCGGCAGGTTCAAAGAAATTCTTAAAACCTGGGGAGATGTTCTGTATATTGGAGGGCCGGCCGGACTGGCATTGCTTATTACACCGATATCTTTAGGACTGATTACCCGTATTGTGGCAGGTTTTGGAAAAGAAGCTGTGGCAGCGTTCGGGGTTGCATCACGGATTGAGATGTTTGCTTTAATGATGATCTCTGCCCTGGGTTCGGTACTTATCATATTTATGGGACAAAATGTCAGTCAGAAAAAGTTCACCCGTATCTTTCAGGCAATAAAATATTCCGGTATATTCTCGCTGAGTTGGGGAGCTTTCGTATTTCTCCTGGTTCTTTTCTTTGCCAAAGCTATTGCTGCATTGTTTTCAGGCAATACCGAGGTGGTAAATATAACTGCACAGTATCTTAAAATTGTTGGCATGAGTTATGGGTTCCAGGGTTTGGTAATGATAAGTATGGCAAATTTCAATGGCCTGAATAAACCGCTTCCTGCCACCTTCTTTTCATTTTTCCGCATGGTGGGTTTGTATGTGCCCCTGGCATGGCTGGGAAGTATTTATTTTGGATTAACAGGTGTTTTCCGGGCTGCTCTGCTGGCGAATGTTGTCGCCGGTATCTTGTCTTTCCTGTATCTCATACGAACGGTCAGGAAGATGGGGAAAAAATAGACCTGCGATATCGAATATGACCTTTTTTAAAGCTAAATGTCTTCAAGATAGTCTATAACCTCCTGAAGAGCAATCTTTACCTTTATGTAATCAATCTTCTGCCAGTCTTTCAACAAGGGAATGAAGTCACGGTTATTTGAATTTTTGATTTTTTCAATCAGCAGTAATATCATACCTCTGTTTCGGTCTTTTAAGTCAGCTACATAACTATAGTCCTTACTTTTTAAAAGACTCTGAAGCTTTTGGAGAAGCTCTTCGGCATAATTTTCACGCTCGATCTCCCAACCTTCCTCACTGAATACAATTACAGGCAACCTTCCTGAGTATTCAATTCTAAGGTAATCATTTTTAATCATCCAGTCGATTCGCCTGGTAATTTCAGGCAGGGTGAGATGATGGTAAAATCCGTAGACAGGACATTTATCCAAGTCATATTCCAGTAATTTTTTGTCCTTGGATCCTTTTAAAATTTTTGCTAACATTCCCCTTCCTCCTGTCGCAATCAGTTCATCGGCAGCACGAAGTATGGCTTTTATCTCTTTAAAAGATAATTTTTTTATTCCTTGACAATCAAGGTGATAATCAATTTTGGGTTTTCGTTTTCCCATTTTGGATTTATAATGGTTTTATTTCATTATACTGTTTTACTGGCAAATAAATTCATTTCTGCGGCCTTGTATATTTTATATCTAAAAGCTTTCCAATTCTGAGAAGATGTTTTGTTCGGGATTCCTCCTCCTTCTGTCTGGCTGCTTTTATTTTTATACCGGTTTCTTTTTCCCAGGTATTTATGTCAATCGGATACAAATGCTCTCTTTTAAGTATATTCACAACTCCTTCGAGGTTCTCTTTAAAATTGATCATTTCCCAGTCACAGGGAAGATATGATACCATTTTATTTACAAAATGTAATCTCCCAAGATAATAGTCCCCGCTAAGGCTCTTTATGTCAGGTGTTTCATCGGAGTCATAATTGTAGTAAGCTTCAATAACCTCATACTCAATATCCTTCCCTTTGGGAACCCATTTTTTCATTGGATATATCCGGAAGAAATAGCCTTCAAAAATACCTTCAAAATAGAGATCTTCATGAAGTTTAAAGTCGTTATCGTAAAGAAAGCTGTACTTGTCCGACTGAAGGCTGGCAATCATCTTTTTTCTTTTAAAGTACTCTTCACTTGGGAACCCCACCGTCATGTATATGATGATAATAAACACCCAAACTCCTGCCCCAACTGAAAGAGATGTAGATAATGAACCTGATCCTAATAATGTTATCAGCATAAATAAAAGACCTGCAAAGAAACCACCCAAAAGGCCTGAACCCAGATAATCCTTATAGCTGTTTTTCCTTATTATTGGTACTTTATTCATTTTTCAGGATTGAAGTAAGTAATTTTAAATGCTTATTCTTTAGCATCTTTTGCAAATCTTCCGGCAAAAAGAATTGCATCTGTTCTGTTATCAATTATCAGGAACGTAAACGGATGATCGGCATTAAAGATCTTTGGGGGGTGCGGGGGAGGGGGATTGGCACCTCCTCCATATCCGATAACAACCATATCTGCTTTTGATACAGCCGCAGCTTCTGTGTTTTTCTCATTCACATCTATGTATGTTTTGTGAATAATATCTCCTATTTTCAATGAGTCAGTTTCTGACATCCCTGTAAAGTCTGCCTTGTCGGAAAACATCCCGGGATAATTCATTCTAATAATGACTTCTTTTAGAAATATCTCAGTTTCAATTTTGAATTTTGGCAGGGAAAGTATTACCTCATTCATGGAAGCTGCTTGATTAATAGCCGTTAAATAATTCAAAGATAATTTTTTTTCAATATCAAGTATGCCATACCTCTCGCGGGGAAGGATCACTATCATTGAGAATTGGTGGCATTTATAGGGCAAAATTACACTTTGAAAATTATCATCTTCATAATAGTAATAATATCTCCGCTCTCTCATATAATCAACCTTGATCTTTGTTTTATCAATAGAATAGAAATTTTTATTTTTTGTTTTTTTTGTATCGAAAGGTGAATCCCATTCACCCATAAAATAAACCGCATTAATAAGGCTTAACATTATATCTTTATGCACGCCTGCAATTTCAGTGATCTTTCCTTTAGTTTTTTCAGTGATCCAATTGTTAAGCTTTTTGTTTGTATTTTCTATTTTGAATTGGTCAAAACTGAATAATTCAGCGTGATAACTGTCTATGACGATTTTTTTATAGTTATCATCTATCCGAAACTTGCTGTTTATCCATAGAGAGTTTGCAAGATATAACGTATTCCTTACGGATTTGTCTTCTTCCCATTCAATACACTCATTAAAGTCAGTGTCGTTGAGGTTTGTCGTTCTTCGGACCAGGCTGTCATACAACGAAGCTCTGTTGCCTTCATAATTCACAGATAACAATTCATCCATTTCTTTTCTTGTCACTGAACGGGCACCTTCATTAGCGGCAGATAATGCAATGTTCAGGCTGAAAGGAGATATAAAAAAATTGCCTGAATCAGGTTTTGCAGAGTTAAATATCTTAAAGGCAAAATCATTATTGCTGTTTACAACTATATCCTGAGAGTGGGTGTTGAAAATTAGCAGTGTTCCGATTATCAATAACAACAGCTTCTTCATTTGTATAGAATTTATAAGATTCTCCGGGCCTTTATGTCAATATAGGGAATTCTTTATATAATTTCAAAAGGGAAATTGTCTCCTCAAGCAGGCTTGTTCTCACAAATTGTTTCAGCTCATCATTCATCAACTCACCCATACCCTGAAGCATCCTTTTCTTATTCATGGTCGCAAGGTTGTCGATGCAGTTTTGCAGGTATCCTGATAAGGGCATTTTCATCCTGGATTCAACAAGTGCTTTATTTAAAGGTGTTTGTTTTTCCATAAAAAACCAGCAGTCAAAAATATCGCGGTTAATAATAACTTCGCGATCCAACAGCGCACAAAGTTTATGGGCAAACATATCAGAAAGAACCATAACCTTCATATTAATTCCCAGATAGTTTTTAATTTCATAACTGTCGTTGAAAGTGCGGTTTGAGATTTCAATCTTTAGCTTTCGTTCGCCTTTCCCATAATTCAGAACAATTAATGGCCCATTAAATTTTATCGCTTCATCATAGATAGTTCCGTACTTTAATAATAAGGTTCTTGTTTTTTGAAAAACCATTTTTTCTTTCTGTATATCAAGAAGATTAAAATCCAAATCAACAGAGAATCGAGGTAAGCCGTAAAACAACATCATTGCTGTCCCGCCTTTAAATCCTAAATTCCCGGCCATTTCAATATCATTGTAGATATCTTTCAATATCCTTACCAAAAGAAATTTATGTTTGTTGATATCGATCATCTTTAAATATCTGTTTGATTTTTTTTTCTAATGCACCGGAGCTGTAAACAGGTAATAATTCATAAATACGTGTTTTATTTATGGGATTGAGATTATCAAAATAACAGGCCTTTTCCAGATAGAGCAGATCTAATAAGGCTCGTTCGACACTGGCAATATTAGTAGTTTCATTGATCTGTTCAATTCCTGCATTATTTATAAGGAGGTCTTCCCTGATTTTGCGAAACCGGTAGTTTCTGTTATATATTTTTATAGTCCGGCTAAGATAGCTTACAGAAGTCATTCGTGAATCATATTGAAATATTACTCCGGCTTTTTGTAATACATACTCCAGCGATATATATGAAGGTGTATATATTTTACAGGCAAGTTCTTCGGGATTATACTTTTCTTTTGTGTATAAACCCTTACGGGGATTTTTTAATTTACCTGTATGTACATAATAGTTCAGCTTTTTATTGAGTGACAGAAAATCGGATTCTCCTGACAGGAGTGCAATATCAATTAATCTGAAAACTGACCGCCTGTCATTCAGAATAGTAAATAAAACATTATTTTTTAATTTTGGTGAACTGTACATACTAATATTTGGCATTTTTAGTTCTCAAAATTAATAAATTTAATATTTATTTGCAACTATTAACAGGTATAGTTAAATGCCGGCCGGTTATTTTCCTGTACCAAACCAGTTCCATTTCCGGAGTTTGTTTTTTTCGGTATCAAATATTTTCAATGCTTCTATTGAATCTTCGTAACCCTTAGTAATCAGATTTTTAACTTGACCTGTATCTGACCTGTTAAATGCTGACAGGTCTGGCTGGATCAGGAAATCGGCCTCCTTTGTTTGTAATTTTGCTGATGCCATCAATGTAAAATGAAAACTGTTCAGCAATACCTCTATAATATTTCCCGGCCTTGCATATTTATGCTTCGCATTCAGATCGACTCCTATTACATATTTTGCTCCCAACCCGGTTACAGTACTTATAGGTACATTTTCGACTATACCGCCGTCAACCAATAATTTATCATCTATCTCCACAGGTTTAAAGATTCCGGGGATAGCTGTGCTGGCCATTACAGCATCTGCGACAGGCCCTTTTTTTATGGTCACCTTTTCTCCTGTTGAAACATCTGTTGCCACCATTGCCAATGGTATTTCCGCATCTTCGATATTTTTTTCTCCAATATGTTTTATGATCAGCTCTCCAAGTTTATCATTTGAAAGCAATCCATATTGGGAAAGCGTGAGGCTGCCTATGTCTAACCACTTAAGATCAAATGCTATCTCTTCTGTTTCGTCACAGTTAATTCCAAATGCATACAAGGCAGCTACTAACGCACCTATACTTGTGCCTGCGATATAACTTATTTTTATGTCTGACTCCTTCAATGCACGCAATACCCCTATATGGGCAGCGCCCAATACGGCTCCGCCACCGAGTGCTAATCCGGTTTTGTTGATTTTTGGTTTCATCTGTATAAAATTTTATAACAAAATAAAATAAAATTTTCTATCATTCAAACCGTTCGCTGAAGCGAACGGCAATGGATAAGGTTCTGAACCTGCAGTCTGCAACATCTGTGCTCTATCCCATGCCGTCTGATAAAGCTTCGGACTACAACAACAGCTTCATCGGGCTCTATCCCTTGCCGTCGGTTTCAACCGACGGATTATTGGTTTTAACCGACGGTTTATTGGTTTCAACCAACTGATCATTGGTTTATCTTCAACTATCTCCCCAATGCATCTCTTTTAATAATAAACCTTATCTTTGTAAAAATAAACAAAAGAATATGATAGGTCGGTTTTTTTATCTTCCGGGGACAAAGAAATTTAATATCACTCCCAGGTTTTACGATCCTGACAAGGAGGAGCGTGAAGAGAGGGAGCGCAGGATCAGGGAAGAGTTAGGTATTGTCGACAAGAAAAAGGATGATATAAAGGATTTTCGTCCAAATATCAAAGGCCGTTTCAGAATGGCTCAGGAAGGCGCTGCAAAATCATCAGAGGATGCACGCAGAGCATCTAACAGACGGCTTGTAATTCTCATTCTTATTCTTGCGCTTATTGTATATCTGTTTTTTTATTCTGATTTTACCTTTTAGTGAGTGATATTATTCAATTATTACCCGATTCGGTAGCCAACCAGATTGCTGCCGGCGAAGTTATCCAGCGTCCTGCATCTGTTGTTAAAGAGTTGGTTGAGAATGCTCTGGATGCAGGAGCAGATGAGATTATTATACATATTAAAGATGCCGGTAAAACAAGTATAAGAATTGCTGATAATGGATGCGGCATGTCTCCTACCGATGCACGAATGGCATTTGAAAGGCATGCCACTTCCAAGATCAATTCGGCGAATGACCTTTTTTGTATCCGCACAATGGGGTTCAGGGGTGAAGCTCTGGCTTCCGTTGCTGCTATTGCAGATGTTGAGTTACGTTCAAAAAGATCGGAGGATGAAGTTGGTACTTTTATTAATATTGTCGGGTCGGTTGTTAAAACACAGGAACCGGCAGCATGTAACAATGGAACGGCTATTACCGTAAAAAATCTGTTTTTTAACGTTCCGGCACGCAGAAAATTTCTTAAAGGGAATACAACTGAACTAAAACATATTATTAATGAGATCCAGAGGGTCGCATTGCCAAATCCGGATATCCGCTTTTCGTTCTATCATAATTATGCTTTATTGTATGATTTGGGCAAAAGTAATTTGCGACGACGAATAACAGATATCTTTGGAAAGAACATTAATCAGTCACTCATTCCTGTCGGTGAGGAGACGAGCATCGTGAATATTACCGGTTATGCCGGACAGCCCAGGTATGCAAGAAAAACTATGGGGGAACAGTTTTTCTTTGTTAATAAAAGATATATGAGGCATCCATATTTTCATAAAGCTGTAATGCAGGCTTACGAAAAGTTGTTGCCACCCGATACATTTCCTTCATATTTTTTAATGTTGGAAATCGACCCTGGCGACATTGATATCAATGTGCACCCCACAAAAACAGAGATTAAATTTGAGAACGATTCAGCAATATGGCAAATTATCAATGCGGCTGTCCGTGAGTCTCTGGGTAAACACAATGTAGTGCCTTCGATCGATTTCGATCAAAGTGGCAGTATAGATATACCGGTCAGAAAGAGAGACACAGGAGAAATCTCTTTCCCTGAAATAAAGATCAATCCGGACTACAACCCATTTAACAGCAACGAATTCGAAAGGCAGTGGGGAACAGAAAAATATGAAAGGAGCAATCTTCAACACTGGGAAGATCTTTATAATTCACCGGATGGCGGATATCCTGACAATGAGCAGTCAAGAATAGCTTTTGGTGATGATAAGAATGAAGGTCCATCAGAGGAAAAATACAGCGGGAAAAAGGTGATGCAGCTGAAGCAGAAATATATTCTTACTCCCGTTAAGTCAGGAATAATGGTCATTGACCAGAAACGTGCACATGAGCGTATTCTCTATGAAAAATTTATGGAGGTGCTGAAGACAAACTCAATTGCCAGTCAACAGGAACTGTTTCCCCAAAAAATCGAACTCGATGCAGCCGACACTATATTGCTTAAAAGCATATTGGGTGATCTGCTTGCAATGGGTTTCGATATACGTGAATTCGGTAATAATACTTTCGTTGTTAACGGTACTCCCGGACTGCTTGATGTTTCTTCACCTCAGATGATCGTGGAGAAATTACTCGAAGAGTATAAAAATTCACCTCAGGATGCACATGCTAAAGTCAGAGAACAGGTCGCTAATTCACTTGCCAAAGCATCGGCGCTTGATTATGGTACAGAATTGAAAAGAGAGGAAGCAGATCAATTGATTGATAAACTTTTTGCATGCGAAACACCTAATTATTCCCCGGAAGGCAGAAAGGTCCTTACAATTATCCCGCTGGAAGAGATTGAAAAACTTTTTAATAAATGACAATATGTCGTTATATTGCGTTTTTAATAATGTGGCCCGGCTTTTGCCGTAAATGATATAAAATTTGATGTTATGAACTACCGCCCGGTAATGAATGCAGTTCCACCGGTTGTAAAAAACCTGATCATTTTAAATGTACTTTTGCTTCTCGCAACATGGGTTTTGCAAGGCAGGGGGATCGACTTAGTTGAAAAATTGGGTATGCACTATCCCGCGTCTGATAAATTCAGGCTTCATCAGATCATTACCCACATGTTTATGCATGGAGGAATGGCTCACCTGTTTTTTAATATGTTTGCACTGTATATGTTCGGCAGGGTGCTGGAAAGTGTATGGGGGTCACGAAGGTTCTTTTTGTACTATTTTGTTACAGGCCTGGGAGCCGTGGCATTGCACTCTTTTGTAAATTACCTCGAGATCTCATCACTTCAGAATCTTATCGAGGCTTTTAAAAATACCCCCTCACCGGAAATCCTGGAAAAATTCATAAGTAAAAATCTTCCGAATGCTCCGGCAGAGGTGAGAGACTTTATTAATACCTGGTACGATGAGCCTGCTAATACAGCTTATGCTTCTGAAGGACTCAGGCTCATGGAACGTATCTATACCATGAAAATTAATATCCCTACCGTGGGTGCGTCAGGCGCTGTTTTTGGGGTGTTGCTCGCATTTGGGGTTCTCTTTCCCAATACCCGGCTTATGCTTTTATTCCCCCCTATACCTATCAAAGCTAAGTATTTTGTGATCGGTTACGGATTAATAGAACTCTATCTCGGGTTCTCCCAGCCGGGAAGTAATGTTGCACATTTCGCACATCTCGGTGGTATGCTTTTTGGATTTCTGCTGATCAAATACTGGAATAAAAACACAAAACATTTCTATTAAATGGATATTTGGGCCGATATTAAACGGACATTTATTGAGGGTTCTGTTTTAACCAGGCTTATTTATATAAACCTCGGTGTCTTTCTCGTGGTCAAACTGGCAGGTGTGATATTTTTTCTGTTGAATCAGCCAATCCCACTTATTGAATGGCTGTCTGTTCCATCTGACCTCCATTTTCTTGTTCGACGCTTCTGGACCCCCATGACTTATATGTTTCTCCATGCCGGTTTTCTGCATTTACTGTTTAATATACTCGGATTATACTGGTTCGGAAAACTTTTCCTTTATCATTTTGAGGGAGAAAAATTACTTAGTGTTTACCTTATGGGTGGTATTACCGGCGCTCTTTTTTATGTTCTGGCATTTAATGTTTTTCCGGCGTTCAGCTCAGTTAACGCTATCCTGCTCGGAGCATCTGCTTCGGTGTTTGCTGTACTGGTAGCTGTTGCCGTTTATGATCCCCAAAAGGAAATACATCTGTTTTTTATAGGCAGGTTTCAGCTTAAGTATGTAGCTGCTTTTTATGTATTACTGTCAATTATCGGTATCTCAGCCTCTAATCCCGGAGGAAATCTTGCTCACCTTGGCGGCGCTGCATGGGGTTGGTTCTATATTTTACAGCTTGGGAAAGGAAATGATTACGGAGCAGCAATAGTAAGATGGATTGAGAAAATTGGGAAGTGGTTTAAGCCTGAAAACAGAATAAAGGTCTCATTTAAACAACCACCGCAGGATGATTACGAATATAACCGCCAAAAAAATATGCGGCAGGAGGAGATTAACCGTATCCTCGATAAAATAGCTGAATCAGGTTATGACAGCCTTACCAAAAAAGAGAAAGAGTTGTTGTTTAAGCAGGGGAGGAAGTAGTTGGCAGTTTTCAGTTTACAGTCGCAGTTTGCAGTCGCAGTTTACAGTCGCAGTTTACAGTCGCAGTTTGCAGTCGCAGTTTGCAGTCGCAGTTTACAGTCGCAGTTTACAGTCGCAGTTTACAGTCGCAGTTTGCAGTGCTATAACTTAAACCCTCAAACTTAAGAGATCACTTTTCTTTCTCAGTGTGCGCCTGGTATATACTGGCATTGAGTTCAAATCCTATGAGCAGGATCAAAGACATTATATACATCAAAAATAAAACTATCAGTAATGTTCCTATCGATCCGTATAGTTTGTTGTACTGGCTGAAGTTATTAATGTAATATGAGAATCCTGCAATGGCTAATATGCTTAGAATAGTTGCCAGTGAGCCTCCGGCTGAAATAAATCTCCACTTTGTCTTTTTTGCAGGCGCCAGATAGTAAAGAAATGAGTAGGCAAAGAAGAAAAGCATTATTATGACAATCCATTTACCGAAGGTCAGGAAAAAGAGAGAAAAACTATCCCTGATTATCTCCTGTTCCCGCAGGTAACTGATAGCTATCTGTCCCCCGGTAATAAGAGCTACTGCCAAAGTAAGCAAGACAGAGAGAATGATAAGTAAAAGGATCGCGGCAAGCCGCTGGCTGATCCACGAACGTCGTTCAATACTGTGTATAGTGGCATCGAAGGCACTCATCATTGAGGCTATGCCGTTAGTGGAAAAAATAAGCGCCATCAAAAATCCCAATGACAGTAATCCACCCCTGGGCTGCATAATAATGTCTGAAACTGTATCTTCAACAGTCATAAAGGTGCCTTCCGGAAGTAGTTCCTGTATGAGACGGAAAAGCTCATTTTGAAAATTATCAATGGGAATATACGGAATAAGGGTGAACAAAAACAAAATGGCCGGAAAGAATGCAATGAAAAATGAGAAAGCTATTGCAGAAGCACGGGTTGTTATAGCACCGTTTACTATACTTCTCCAGAAAAATACCATCACATCATAAATGGGCACCCCGTCAAAAAAAGGCAATGAAACCCTTTCGGCTTTGTCCGTTAGCTTCTCTATTATGTTTTTGTACCTTTCCGGGTTAATAAACCCCTTGCTCACATGTTTAAATTTTAAATTATATTAAATAATATGCCGGCCTGATTCACTCTCACGATATTGATCGTATCTTTTTTGCACTATCTTTACCGGGATACCTGCTTGTTACGGTCATTCCTGTTTTTCTATTCTTAGCTGGTGTATGTAATCTTTGCCGTCACTCTGCTTAAGTAAAAAATATACCCTGAAAATACCTGTCTTTGTGCCCATGTTGCCAATTACATATTTTGCTCCTTCTTTTCCACCCTGATGAATAATACTAAAGCTCACAGGCGTATAAATACTGAAAAAATTGCCAACAATCTGCTGTGCCTGCGCTCTGCTGTAAACATTATCACATTCAGGAACTACAAGCTCTACATTCTGATTGAAATATTCAGACAGGATCTTTGCATTTCCTGATCTCAGGCTAAGAATTATCTGTTCCGGCACTTGTCCTGTTACAGCTGGTGAGTGCATCATTAATCCTGTAAAAAGAAAGATCACAAATGCTGATTTTTTTATTGAAAGCATATTTTTTAACTTTATTGAAATATTCAATCCTTTAATCATAGCAAAAACTATGCAAATCTTTTTCAAGCTTTGAATTTATTGTAAATTTAAGAAATAATAATTCATCTGATGTAATGAAGGTTACTTTATTGGTTGTCGGGAAAACTGATGAGCCCTTTTTAAGGGAGGGTATCAGTTTTTATATAAAGCGGTTGAGGCGTTATGCTGACTTCAAAATGGAAATCATTCCCGATGTTAAAAAAAGCAGGAGGTACAGTACAGAAAAACAGAAAATTGCTGAAGGGGAAAAGATAATTTCAGGAAATCATTCAGGAAAAGAGCTACACCTGTTTGATGAACGCGGCGACAGTTACTCATCGAGAGAATTTGCTGAATTCCTGGAAAAGAAAATGGTGTCCGGACTTAAAGAACTGGTTTTTGTGATCGGCGGCCCTTTTGGATTCTCTGATGAGGTCTGTGAAAAGGCGAATTCAAAAATTTCGCTATCAAAAATGACTTTTTCACACCAGTTGGCTCGACTTTTGTGCATAGAACAAATTTACCGGGCTTTTACCATTATTAAAGGCGAACCATATCATAACGATTAATGTGTTTTTAAAAATTAATAAATATTCTTTCCTGGTCCTGGCTATTGTCCTGTTTGCAATAGCCGCATTTTTTGAAAATGGATTGCTAAAGAAGCATCCCGAAAAATATTTAATTGAAGAGTTCAGAAATGATCTTAATAAAAATGAAGAAAGACTCTCAGATTACCTTCAGAAAATTGCCGGCATAGTTACGGCAAATGATTTTGAAGGTAATATTAAAAACTGCCTTGAGGGTAAGAAAAGATCTGTTAATGAGAAGGGCTTTGGCTTTTTGGTTTACGAAAAAGGGAAACTGAAGTATTGGTCCGACAGGGTGGTATCCTTTTATGAAAATGAAGATGACCTTGAAACCGGCGAAGGACTGATAATCCTGCCTAACGGATACTACCTGATTAAGAAACTGGTGCACGACAGTACAAATATTTATGGACTGCACCTTGTCAAGTATGATTACAGTTATGAGAATAAGTACCTGATTAACTCTTTTAACGAAACTTATGACCTGCCTCACGAGTTCCGGATCGTTGTGGGTTCGGAAGATGATTTGTATCCGGTATACAGCACAGACGGTAATTATCTTTTTTCTGTTGAGCCGGAAGGGGATTATCTGTGTACTACTAAACAGCTCTATTTTCCGGGATTCCTCTATTTCATAGGATTACTGGTTCTGCTTCTTTTTTTCAGACGCAGCTTTATGGAATCTGATTCTCCCTTTTCGCTGAAGCTGGCTTCTCTTGCCATTGCACTGTTTTTGGTTTATTGGCTTCATCTTATTTTTCAGATCCCTAAAGTATTTTTTCATCTTGATTTTTTCAGCCCTTCGGTCTTTGCTCTTAACAACTGGCTCCCTTCTCTTGGTGACTTCTTTCTGCTGGCGCTGTTCTTCCTGTTTTGGACCTTTAATTTTGGGGAAGGCCTGGATGTAGATCAAATGCAGTCTGATTCCTTTCTTTCACGAAAAATGATTTTCGGACTGTACTTTGTTTTTAACGGAAGCTTATATCTGCTGATACATTTTTTTATTCGTGAACTTATTTATAATTCTACAATATCCTTTTCACTTAACAGTATCATTGAGATCTCGGCCCAAAGTGTGCTTGGCATCTTTTCTGTCGGCCTTCTGATACTGGCCGTCATTTTTTTCACTATCAGAATTATTAACTGTTCGCAGGATGATTTTAAACTGGGCGAACTGACGGTTATTATATTGGGGATATCTCTGTTTTTGGCAGTTGTGCAATATGTATCTGTTGGAAATATCTATTACGGGGCAATTCTGTTTTTTGCTGTTTCGTCTGTCCTGGCCTCACTCTTCAGTAAACGATATCTTCAGCAATATACACTTAGTTACCTGATAATCTTTGTTTCTGCCGCATCTCTCTATTCACTGGCGGTTTTCTATACTACAACCGCTGAGAAACAGCGTGATGAGCAAAAATTGATGGCCGTTACTCTGGTGGCTGAGCGTGACCCTGCAGCAGAGGTGTTTCTGGTGGAAATTCAGGATCTGATCAGCGTAGACCCTGAAATTCCACGACTCCTGATCGAGGAGGAAGGCCTTATTGATCATCTTCAGCAAACCTATTTTAACGGTTATTTCAGACAGTACGATGTCAGGTTTTTTGTGTGTACAGGGGCCGACAGCCTGTTTATTGAAATGGATAAAAGAATGGCTCCGTGTATAGATTTTTTTGAAGATATGATCGAAACTCAGGGTGAGAGGATAAAAGGTACCAATTTCTACTTCATGGATAATATGAACGGAAGGATATCATATACCGGCTGGCTTCATTATCCGCTGTCGTCCGAGACAAGAGGTGTTTCAATTTTTATGGAACTAAACTCTGAACTGCTGTTTGAAGGGATCGGGTTCCCTGAATTGCTGATGGATAAGTCATTGGCTAAACCGGAAAACTATAAGAAATTTGATTATGCGAAATACTATGGAGGGGAACTGACAGATAAACACGGTGACTATAATTATAATTTCTATGTCTATTCATATCCTGCTTCTGCTAATGAATTTGAATACAGGATATGGGACGGAATGGAACATCTTATTTACCATACCCGTCAGGATAATTATGTGATCGTTTCCAGAGAGCTGTTTACCTTCAGTGACTATCTTATTTCATTTCCTTACCTCTTCGTTTTTTATCTGTTGTCTATCCTGTTGTTCCTTTTTGCAGGCAGCCGTGCTATTCGTAAAAGATCAGTTAAGTTTGACCTTAAATTCAGGATACAGGCAGCAATAATATCCATTGTCTTTGTCTCTCTGCTTATGGTAGCTATTGTTACAGTCTGGTATAATGTGAGGGAATATAGGGAAAAACATCAAAATGACCTGAATGAAAAAATGATCTCTATTGCAGGAGAGATCGATATCAGACTTGAAGAAGCTGAAGAGATGAGCGGAGAACAGGTTGACTGGCTTAATCGTGAAATCTCAAGGCTTGCTAATGTTTTTCGCACGGATATTAATTTTTATAATACAGACGGGGGACTGATAGCTTCTTCACGACCGGAGATCTTTCACAGAGGACTGATATCCGGAGTAATGAATTCGCAGGCATATTATGAGATATTTAAAAACTTCCAGATCAAGTATTCGCAACCTGAAAAAATCGGACATATGTCGTACTTGTCTGCCTACAGACCTGTCATTAATAATTCAGGTGAATACCTTGGAGTTATTAACCTTCCCTATTTTATCAGCCAGGACCGATACAGCCAGGAACTGTCTACCATTATTGTCGCATTTATTAATTTATATGTTCTTTTACTACTGGCCAGTATCATAGTTGCTGTATTCATCTCTAACCAGATAACCAAACCTCTGGTACTTATACAGGAAAACCTTCGTAAAATGGAACTGGGTAAGAGAAATGAGCCTATTCAGTACAGTAGAAATGATGAGATCGGAAGCCTGGTAAGAGAGTATAATAAAAAGGTCGATGAACTTGCCGTGAGCGCCGAACTTCTTGGCCGGTCAGAGAGGGAGTCTGCCTGGAGGGAGATGGCCAAGCAAATAGCTCATGAGATCAAAAATCCCCTTACCCCTATGAAGTTGAATATTCAGCATCTGCAAAGAACTAAAGGGAAAAGCAAGGAGTATGACCAATATATCGAAAAGGTTACCTCTACACTTATTGAACAGATAGAGAACCTCTCTAATATAGCTACGGAGTTTTCTAATTTTGCAAAAATACCTACAGCAAGAACACAGGTGTTTAAACTTGCTGAACAGGTTCAAAAGGTAATAGACCTGTTTGATAATTACCAGGTTGATATTGAGTTTTATACTAACGGACTTGAATATCTCGAGGTTAATGCAGACAGAGAACAGTTTTCAAGGGCAATCATCAATTTACTCAAAAATGCTATACAGTCAATTCCGTCTGACAGAGAGGGTAGTGTTGTGATTATTCTTGACCGGCATGAGCACCAGGCTGTGATCTCTGTCTCCGATAATGGTGAAGGTATTCCTGATGACCTTCAGGATAGATTGTTCAGGCCAAGCTTTACCACCAAGTCGAGTGGTATGGGACTCGGACTGGCTATTGTTAAAAATATAGTTGAGAATTTCAAGGGGCACGTCTGGTTCGAAACAAAAGAGAACGACGGTTCTACATTTTATATAGAAATACCTATTTGGGAAGGCTGATGCCTGCAAAAGTAATCCACCCGGCAACATAAATGCTGCCGGGTGAAGTGTTTAGTGGTTCGGGGTGCTGTGGTTAAACAGCTAAATTTCATTAATTTGCATAATATGTAGTGCTTTTAAATAATGCCGTAATAATCCTGTTCAATATTCCTGATCCTGATAGAAATGGAATAATTGCATGAGGCTGACTGGTTTATAGTATCTTCAAAATCGAATTTATTTATGACAAGGGGGTCATAAGTTATTATCAAGTGCAATTTATAAAAATTTTGGTAAAACGGCGAACATCTAATGATTATCTTGCAAAATACCGATTATTCTGTTATCCTTGTACCCTTATTCGAAAAATTTTCTGATTTCAAATTATTAACCTCAACCGTATGGTACCACTTTCATTCCGTGAAATATCCGAAAGGTTAAAACAAACCGATCTGCCCGTGACTGATATAGTTATTGGCATTGGCTCAGGAGGAATTGTCCCTGCAAGCATAGTCGCTTTCCACTTAAATGCAGAGTTAAAATTAATGACTCTGAACTATCGTGATGAGACAAATAAACCTCTTTATGCTGAACCGGTTGTAATCAATAAGCCTGTCCTGAACCTGGAAGGTAAACGGATCCTGCTGGTTGATGATGTATCTGTTACAGGGAGTACAATGAATAAAGCTCTGGAACAGCTCAAAGGCCTTAACGTGAAAACCTTGGCTATGAAGGGAAAAGCAGATTATGTCCTCTTCCCCGAGATAAAGGATTGCGTTAACTGGCCATGGAAGCCCTAATAAGCAATCATTACCGTTCCTGTTCGCACTTCTCCGTTACCAAGTTCAAGGATATACAGATAGTTGCCGGCAGGAAGGGTGCCGCGACCGATAATCCACCTGTTGTCTGATGTCCCCCACCACCAGGCGTCTTTGTCTGAACCCCAGTAATTCAGGTTACCATAATGCCGTTTCTCAAACAGTTTGTTGCCGGCCCTGTCAAAAATGCGCATAATTGCGTCAGGATATTTTTCTATGCAGTAAACCTGGAAGAAGTCATGTACGCCATCACCGTTCGGTGAGAACCCCTCTGGTATGAGCAGCGAACATTCAGTGTCTATATCGTCATAGTCGGGCACTCCGTCACAATCAGTGTCTGGTAATACAGTGATTATTACTTTGGCATAGTCGCACAATGAAGGTATGCCTGTATCACAAATACGGTATACAAAGCTGTCGATACCAACAAATCCGGCATCCGGCATATAGTGGAATGACCCGTCGCTGCTTAACAGCACGGTCCCGTTCATCGGATACTCAACCGGAATGGTTTCCATCTCTATCTTATCGCCGTCAGGATCGCTGTCGTTTCTTAAGAGGTTCCCTGTTAACGGGTAACACATCACAGTGAAGGTGTCGTTCCTGGCTATCGGCGGATTGTTATGATCACCTATGTTGATAATTACTAATGCCGTATCACACATTGACCCGCACGGAATACCGTCATCACAGATTGAATAACTGAAATTGTCAATGCCTGAATATCCCTGGTACGGGGTATAGGTCACTATTCCTGTCTGGCGGTCTACACTGACACTTCCATATCGCGGGTTATTTGTAATGATAACCGTTGTCCTGTCGATCGATCCGTTCAGATCATAATCGTTACCAGGAAGGTCAATTTCGACCGGCGTGCCCGGAGATGCCACTGCTGTGTCGTTAACTGCCACAGGCGGGGTGTTGCCCAGAACTGTTACCCTGGCTGTGCAGCTGTCAATGTTGCCGTTTACATCAACGACATAGAGCCTGATAAGGGCTTCGCCAAGATCATTGCAGTCGAGTATGTAGCGTTCGAGATACATAGTGTCAATGCCGCATTCATCATAACTGCTTTCATGTAATTCTGCGGTTACAAGAACATAAGTTCCGGTTTCATCAAGCATAACGATAATGTCCCTGCATGCTACATCAGGCGGAACAGTGTCTGTTAAATTAATTATCTGCATGCAACTGTCGATGTTCCCGCACAGATCCTGTATGCTGTACCAGCGGGTAATCTCTATGCTTGTGGCAGCACTGGATCGGGTCTCACGAACTGTAAATGAGGATGAATCAATAGCACAGTTGTCATAGATCATGCCCCCGGCAGTTATGAAATCTTCTATCGTTGTGTAGGGCGAAGACTGATCATTCAGACATTCGAAGTCCATATCCGGCGGACAGGTTATCTGTGGCGGGACAGTGTCATTTACAAATATAAAATGAGAGCATTCAACAATATAGCCGCATGAATCGGTTATCTGGTATGTCCGTATGATCTCAGCCGGACAACCATCTCCGTTTATTGTCTCGCTTACTGTGAAGGAGCTGAAGTCGATTTTTCCGTTGTCCACTATTTTGCCTCCTCCTGCAATGAATTCGGCAGGTGTTATGAAAGGGGCGGGAACATCTTCCGGACAAACAACAAAGATGTCGGGCGGACAGATCAACTCCGGTGGTGAAATATCGCCTTTGAATACCCTGTGAATACAGGTATCACTATTTCCGCAAAAATCTGCAATCAGATAGGTGTAGGTATATGTTTCTGCACATGTGCCAATAACTGAGTCTGTTGAAATCCATAAGAATGAATCCTCGTCAATCTCACAGTTGTCTGATGCATCCCCTCCGGCAGCAAGGAACTCACTGAATGAACCAAAAGGTAAAGGTGTCGGGTCATCCAGCGATATATACTCATCCGGCGGACAGTTCAATACGGGGGGTGTGGTATCGTTTACGGTAACTACCCAGGTAAAGGTGTCGATATTTCCGCAGTAATCTTCAATTATATAAGTAGTGGTATAGGTTCTCGGACAAACGTCTTCGTCAGATACCGTCTCCCGGAATATTCTGAAGGTGCTGGTATCGACTCCGCAATTATCATCTACAACTCCTCCTAATGCAATGAAGTCAGAATATGAATTCATGATAGTCAGAGGTTCACATTCTGTTACAGTATCGTTCGGCCATTTAATAAATTCGGGCGGTATAGTGTCGTTGATGATGATCAGTTGGATTGCATCAGAATAGTTGCCGCAATTATCTGTGAACCGGTATGTCCTGGTAATTGTACGCGGACAGCCATCACCGCTCGAAACATCGCCCACCCAGGTCATTCTGAAGTCGACACAGTTATCAATCACCAGGCCTCCTGCCTGCGCGAATTCTTCATAATTCTTATATGGAGCGGGGATTATACAGGCATCAGTCAGGTCTTTAGGAGTCCTTACTACTGACGGCGGCATGTTATCATCTATAATAATGAATTCTGAAGCGCGGGTCAGATTACCGCACATATCTGCAATTTCGTATACCCTGATAACGGTCTCCGGACATTTTTTGCCGTCTGAGCTCTCTGAGACAAACCTTAGTGTACTCCAGTCAAGGGCACATTCATCACGTGCAAAGCCCTGTCCCGGCCCCTGTAGTTCATTTTGGGTCCTGTACCTGATTGGCAATTCACTACGGCATTCAATTAGTTTGGGATTGATCCTCATTACAGGCGGAGTCACATCATTGATTATTATCAACTGCTGACAGGTTACCACATCTCCATTGGTATTAGCAACAGAATAGATACGTGTAATAGTTTCGGGACAGTGTTCGTTATCCGAAATTTCTGATACCAGGGTGAATGTGGCAGGATCAATGTCAAATGGTGAGCTTTCGGCATAACCTCCGGCGTTAATGTAGTCATTATAGGTTTCGTATGGTTCAGGTATGTTACCTCCGTTTTGTACGCAATTAAGTATAATTGTCGGCGGACAGATCATCAGTATAACAGATTCATCATAAACTTCAAGTATTTGCGTACATACAGCTCTGTTATCGCATGAGTCTTTTATTTCATAGGTGCGGGAGATTATTTGCGGGTGTTCACCATCTCTTGTCTCATTGATCATCCGGAATGATGTTTCAACAAGTCCGCAGTTATCCCATGCCGACCCGCCTGCTCCAACGAACTGTGCAAATGAGGTGAACGGAGAAGGTGTCGTTTGTCCCGGCATGACGATGAGGTCATCCGGACAATCCATTACCGGCGGTGTCTTATCATTAACTATGATCAGTTGTGTGCAGAACAGTGTGTTGTTGCACGAATCCTGTATTGAATATGTTCGTGTTATGGTAGTCGGACATTGTCCTGTAACAAGTTCACCTGCAAAAGCAAAGGTGGTTATATCTATGCCGCATGCACTGTAAGCCGACCCTCCTGCACTAACATACTCAGCATGATCAGCATAAGGAGGAGGAACCTCTCCGTAACATTCAAACAGCATCTGCGGCGGACACTCCATGTTAAGCTGTGCATCACCCTCTACAATTATCAGGTAACTGCAAGCTGCCCTGTTGCCGCAGGAGTCGAACACTTCATAGGTGCGTGTGATGGTCTCGGGGAATGAGTTACCATCGGAGCTGTCTCCTACCCAGTTGAAGGTTGATTCATCTATTCCGCAGTTATCGTCGGCGCTGCCTCCGGCATATACAAACTCCGCATAGCTGTTGAATGGGATCGGAACACTGCCACCGACGGCAATCACTGTGTCGGGCGGACAATCCATTACCGGCGGTGTCTTGTCATGTACTATGATCAGATGTTCGCAGTATAGCTTATTGCCGCATGAGTCTTCAACCATGTAGGTGCGGGTCAGGGTCTCCGGACAACTATTTCCGTCGCTTACCTGGCTTACAAACGTGAATGTTCCCGGGTCAATGCCACAATTGCTTGATGCATATCCTCCTGCATTGAGGAAATCATCGTAATGTTCAAAAACAGGAGGTACATCAACACGGCATTCAACAATTATATCGGGCGGACAAATGATCTCAAGCTCCAGGTCATTAAGTATTATGATCCGTTGGTCGCAAATATCGCTGTTCTGACAGGAGTCGGCAATCATGTATGTCCTTATCAGGGTGTCGGCTAATATTCCCGGTTTGCTTATTTCATCCAGCAGGGTGAATGACTCTTCAACAATCCCGCAATTATCCACAGCTTTTCCTCCGTCAGCTTCAAATGTTGAATAGTCAGTGTATGCTGCCGGTATTGGCTCATTGATATCTACAACTATTTCGGGCGGACAATCAAGTTGCGGCGGTATGGTATCGTTAATGATTATTATATGGGTGCATAAGACAGTGTTGCCGCAGGTATCAGAGATCTCGTAAGTGCGCGTAATTGTCTCCGGACATTTTTCTCCGTCTGATTCCTGGCCGGCAAGCCTGAAGCTCAATGTGTCAATGTAACATTTGCTGGTTACCTCTCCGCCTGCACTGATAAATTCTGAAAGTGTCTGATAAGGTACCGGGATATCATCAAAGCAGGCTGCTGTAATTGCACTTTCCGGACACAGGATCTCTGTTCCTGCGTCAGTCTCAATCACTATGGTTTGAGTGCAGGTATGACTGTTGCCGCAAAGATCGGCAATGCTGTAAGTGCGGTAAATTGTGTCGGCCAGCTCTCCTGAAACAGTTTCTGAATTAACCAGCGTAAAGGAATCTTCATCAAGGGCGCAGTTATCATCCGCATCTCCTCCTTCATCTGTAAATTCGCTGAATGAGATGTATGGAGCCGGAACAGGCAGGCCGACCGGGACAAAAATATCCGGCGTACATGTAATGGTGGGTGGAATGGTATCATTAACCGTAATGACCTGGATACACTCTGTGAAATTGCCACAATTATCAGTTGCCCTGTAGGTGCGGTAAATATATTGCGGACAGGTTCCGTCACTGATTGAGTCGCCAATATGGATGATCTCCGGAATATCACAATTATCGGTGGCTGAAACCAGTGAAATATCAGGTTCAGGAACTTCGAAGCTGCAGCTTACCGTTATGTCATCCGGACAGGTTATCTGCGGTGGTATTGTATCGTTAACAGTTATTATATGAATGCATTCGGTGTAGTTGCCGCATTGGTCGGTGGCTCTGTATTTGCGGTAGATGATCTGCGGACATTCATCTGATGAGATCGAATCACCCTCATGGGTTATAGTCACCGAACCACAATTGTCTGACGCTGTTATCAATGATGTGTCAACCGGCGGTATTTCATCCATACAGCCGATAATATTCATGGGATCCGGACAGGTAATTTGTGGCGGTATGGTGTCGTTGACTGTAATGATCTGTGTGCATTCAGCAAAGTTTCCACACTCATCTGTCGCCCTGAATATCCTGTAAATATTCAGCGGGCAGGTTCCCTCACCAATTGAATCTGTCACGTGAATTATAGTTGCCGGCCCACAGTTATCTGAGGCTGTTACGAGCGAGGTGTCAACAGGAGGCACATCCTCAATGCAGTTAACTGTGATATCAGGCAGCGGACAGGTAATTTGTGGCGGGACAGTGTCGTTGACTGTGATTATCTGTGTGCATTCGGCAAAGTTGCCACATTCATCAACAGCTCTGTAGGTTCTGTAGATATTGAGCGGACAAGCTCCCTGGCCGATTGAATCTCCCACGTGGATAACTGATACCGGTCCGCAGTTATCAAATGTAATGACTAGGGAAGTATCAGGTGGAGGCACATCCTCAATGCAGTTAACTGCTATATCACTGTCAGGACATGTGATCTCCGGCGGGATAGTGTCATTTATAGTTATTATCTGTGTGCATTCTGCAAAATTACCACACAGGTCAGTTGCCCTGTAAACACGGTAGATAGTATGCGGACAGATCTCTGTGTCTGCCGAATCTGCAACATGGACAATATTAACCGGCCCGCAGTTATCGTAGGCAATAACAGAGGCAGTGTCCGGCTCAGGAATATCCTGGTCACAAGTGAGGTCAGTAATCGGATCCGGACATATGATCTCCGGCGGGATAGTATCATTGATTGTAATTACCTGGGTGCATTCGGCAATGTTTCCACATTCATCAACAGCCC
Source organism: uncultured Prolixibacteraceae bacterium (assembly GCA_964495655.1). GTDB lineage: Bacteria > Bacteroidota > Bacteroidia > Bacteroidales > Prolixibacteraceae > JAAYJR01. The sequence goes on from CAZBWK010000050.1 coordinate 26,451, forward strand.
TGTAGGTGCGATAAATATATTGCGGACAATTACCGTCACTTATTGAGTCGCCTACATGAATAACATCCACAGGCCCGCAATTGTCAGAAGCAGTAACCAGTGAAGTGTCAGGCTCCGGCACATCTGATTCACATTCAACTACGAGGTCATCAGGACAAACAATGTCGGGAGCAATTGTATCAAGTACCGTTATGATTTGTTTTACAAAAGCAGTATTGTCGCAAAGGTCAGTTGCAGTCCACGTGCGGGTAATTATTAATCCGTTTACACATGCAGAGTCAGAAATCGTCTCTTCAAACTGAACAAATACATCACCACAATTGTCTGTTGCAAAGACTTCCTCCGGATCAGGAACGTCGACGAAGCAGGCAACGGTTGTGTCAGCTCCAACACCCTCAATTACAGGAGGTATTGTATCCCTGACAAAAATTGTCCGGGTAGCCGACACATCGTTGCCGCATTCGTCAACTGCCGTCCATGTTCTGGTGATGGTAAACTGGTTAGAACATATAGAGTCATAGACGGTTTCTGAATATATAACCGGTACCGGCCCGCAATTGTCGAAAGCGGTGATGGTATCAGCGGGCGGTACCTGGTTAATGCATTCTACAATAGTGTCATTAGGAATGGCCGACAGTACCGGAGGGATGGTATCCATGACAGTTACTACCTGGATGGCAGAGTCTGTGTTGCCACACTCGTCGACTGCCGACCATATTCTGGTGATGGTTAATTGGTTTTCACAAATAGAATCAGATATAAATTCTGAGTAGATTACAGATACCTCCCCGCAATTGTCTGTTGCAGTAACTGCATCAGCAGGCGGAACCTGGTCGATGCACTCAACAATAGTATCATTCGGGTATGCAGAGAGAACCGGAGGGATGGTATCGTTAATAGTGATTTTTATGGTGCATTCAGCAAAGTTACCGCAAATGTCAGTAGCCCTGAAAGTCCGGTAAATGATCCACGGACAGCTTCCTTCAGCAATTGAATCACCCTGATGGGTGATTACCACCTCACCGCAGTTGTCAGAAGCCACCACGAGTGATGTATCCACAGGGGGTATGTCATCTTCGCAACCGATAACTAAGATATCATCAGGACAGGTAATGACAGGAACTATCAGATCCTCTTCAACAGTAAATGAGCTGCTGCACTGAGCCGTATCGCAGTCACTTTCCACGATGTATGTGAAGCTTATTGATCCACCACAGATCAGGTCACTTAGCGGCGGCAGTTCATCTATGTTGTCAGTAGCATTGCATCCACCGGAATGGGTAAATTCTATGATCCAGTTGTTGTATGCAGTTTCAATGTCTGTTTGGTCGGTACAGGCCGCAAGCGTAGTATCCGTCGGACAGGTAACTACAAGTTCAGGTGCTTCTTCCACGGTAAATGTACTTGTGCAGTCAAGCGTATCGCAGTCACTTTCCACAACATAAGTAAAGCTTATCGAACCTCCACAGATCAAATCACTTAGCGGCGGCAGTTCATCAATATTATCAGTTGCATTGCAGCCTCCGGAGTGAGTAAATTCTGCGATCCAGCTGTTGTATGCTGTTTCTATGTCAGTTTGATCTGTGCATGCAGTTAGCACTGTATCCGTTGGGCAACTTATAATCAGTCCAGGAGCATCTTCCACAGTAAGTGAGCTGCTGCATTGAGCCGTATCGCAATCGCTTTCCACGATGTATGTGAAGGTGATCGAACCTCCACAGATCAAATCACTTAGCGACGGCAGTTCATCAATGTTATCTGTAGCGTTGCAGCCTCCGGAGTGAGTAAATCCTGCGATCCAGTTGTTGTATGCAGCTTCAATGTCTATTTGATCTGTGCATGCAGCCAGCGCTGTATCACCCGGACAGCTGACTACCAGTTCAGGAGCATCTTCCACAGTGAACGTGCTGCTGCACTGAGCCGTATCGCAGTCACTTTTCACGATGTAGGTGAAGCTGATCGAACCGCCACAGATCAGGTCACTTAGTGGCGGCAGTTCATCTATGTTGTCAGTAGCATTGCATCCACCGGAGTGAGTGAATCCGGCCATCCAGTTGTTGTATGCTGCTTCTATGTCAGTTTGGTCGGTGCAGGCCGCAAGCGTAGTATCCGTCGGACAGGTAACTACCAGTTCAGGAGCATCTTCCACAGTAAATGAGCTGCTGCATTGAGCCGTATCGCAATCGCTTTCCACGATGTATGTGAAGCTTATTGACCCTCCGCAAATCAGGTCGGTTAGCGGCGGCAGATCATCTATGTTGTCTGTAGCGTTGCACCCTCCGGAATGAGTAAATTCTGCGATCCAGCTGTTGTATGCTGTTTCTATGTCGGTTTGGTCAGTACATGCAGCCAGCACTGTATCCGTTGGACAGGTAACTACAAGTTCAGGTGCCTCTTCCACGGTAAATGTACTTGTACAGTCAAGCGTATCGCAGTTACTTTCCACGATGTATGTGAAGCTTATTGATCCACCACAGATCAAATCACTTAGCGGCGGCAGTTCATCAATGTTATCTGTAGCGTTACACCCGCCGGAATGAGTAAATCCTGCGATCCAGTTGTTGTAGGCTGTTTCGATTTCAGTTTGATCTGTACATGCAGTTAGCACTGTATCATCCGGACAAGAGACTACCAGTTCCGGAGCATCTTCCACAGTAAATGAGCTGCTGCATTGAGCCGTATCGCAGTCACTTTCCACGATGTAGGTGAAGCTGATCGAACCGCCACAGATCAAATCACTCAGCGACGGCAGTTCATCAATATTATCAGTTGCATTGCACCCTCCGGAATGAGTAAATCCTGCGATCCAGCTGTTGTATGCTGTTTCGATATCAGTTTGATCTGTGCATGCAGTTAGCACTGTATCACCCGGACAGCTAACTATCAGTTCAGGAGCATCTTCCACAGTAAATGAGCTGCTGCACTGAGCCGTATCGCAGTCACTTGTAACAATGTAGGTGAAGCTTATTGATCCACCACAGATCAAATCACTTAGCGGCGGCAGTTCATCTATGTTGTCAGTAGCATTGCATCCACCGGAATGGGTAAATTCTATGATCCAGTTGTTGTATGCAGTTTCAATGTCTGTTTGGTCGGTACAGGCCGCAAGCGTAGTATCCGTCGGACAGGTAACTACCAGTTCAGGAGCATCTTCCACAGTAAATGAGCTGCTGCACTGAGCCGTATCGCAGTCACTTTCCACGACGTATGTGAAGCTGATCGAACCTCCACAGATCAAATCACTTAGCGACGGCAGTTCATCTATGTTGTCAGTAGCATTGCATCCACCGGAGTGAGTGAATCCGGCCATCCAGTTGTTGTATGCTGCTTCTATGTCAGTTTGGTCGGTGCAGGCCGCAAGCGTAGTATCCGTCGGACAGGTAACTACCAGTTCAGGAGCATCTTCCACAGTAAATGAGCTGCTGCATTGAGCCGTATCGCAATCGCTTTCCACGATGTAGGTGAAGCTGATCGAACCGCCACAGATCAAATCACTTAGCGGCGGCAGTTCATCTATGTTGTCAGTAGCATTGCATCCACCGGAATGGGTAAATTCTATGATCCAGTTGTTGTATGCAGTTTCAATGTCTGTTTGGTCGGTACAGGCCGCAAGCGTAGTATCCGTCGGACAGGTAACTAC
>CAZBWK010000051.1:0-30074 GCA_964495655.1 uncultured Prolixibacteraceae bacterium
ACTGACGACCCCGAGATTACAAATCACGTGCTCTGGCCAACTGAGCTAATCCGGCCTGATGCATTTTCAAACTTAATTCAGAACATTTGCTGTTTCTAAAACAGCGGCGCAAAGTAAATAATTAATTTTTTATTCTGCAAAACTTTTTTCAATCTTTATTTGATATACAAAAAGTGGGTAAGCTACCTGTGTCGCGCCGCTTCAACCGCCTACCCTTGCTGCCTTCCGACCCTGGGGGAATTCAGCAGGAGCTGGCCGCACAGGACTTACCCGGATGCAAAAGTATAAAATTTTAGCTTCCCGGCAAATTTCCGGGCAAATAACTATATTTGCATAAAATCATGCCTTATATAACTTGTTGTAAATTTGCAATCTTTATAAAATGGATATTTCTGTAGTTGCCCCGGTCTATAATGAAGAAAACTCATTGAAAGAACTTGTTGCATGGGTCAAAAAAGTAATGGTTGAAAATCACTTTTCTTGGGAGATCATACTTATTGACGACGGCAGCAGAGACAATTCCTGGCAGATAATTGAATTCCTGCAAAAAGATAACCCCGAGATAAAAGGAATTAAATTCAGACGTAACTACGGCAAAGCAGCTGCTTTGCATTGTGGTTTTGATGTTATTGAGGGTGATGTGGTCATTACAATGGATTCTGATCTTCAGGATAGCCCTGACGAAATCCCGGAACTGTATAACATGATAAAAAAGGATGGCTTCGACCTTGTATCAGGCTGGAAGAAAAAACGGCATGACCCATTATTCTCAAAAAATATACCGAGTAAGCTCTATAACTGGACTGTCAGACGGATTACCGGTATTAAACTTCATGATATGAACTGCGGACTTAAAGCTTACCGTAAAGAGGTTGTGAAGAGCATTGAGCTTTACGGAGAGATGCACCGCTATATTCCGGTGCTTGCAAAATGGGCGGGATATAATAAAATAGGTGAAAAAATAGTTAAACACTACGAACGTAAATATGGTATATCGAAATTCGGACTGGAACGATTTATAAGAGGGCCTCTTGACCTGATGTCAGTCATGTTTATGTCAAGGTTCGTTAAACGGCCTATGCACTTTTTTGGTGTATTGGGTGTTGTCATGGTTATATTAGGTATTGCTGCTACTATCTGGATTGGAATTCAAAAAATTATTGACCTGAATCACGGTATTACAGGAAACCTGATAACCCAGAGTCCATACTTTTATATCGCCCTGACATCTATGATAATCGGAGCCCAATTCTTTCTTGCCGGATTTCTTGGCGAACTGGTATCAAGAAGTTCAAGCGACCGGAATAAATATCAAATTGACAAAACAACTTTTTAATCTGAGAGTTGCTACCTGCCTTTTCTTTTAAAATTATCCTCAAGCAAATCAAAAAGTGTCTCTCGTGTAAGCTGACGGATAAGCTCTCCGTTTTTGGCAAAAGATACCGTTCCCCTCTCCTCAGAAATAACAACAGTTACTGCATCCGTGTTCTCTGTTATACCAATTGCTGCCCTGTGCCTGAGTCCAAAGGTCTGATCAAGATCTCGCTGAGTCAGGGGTAATATACATCCGGCTGAAATAATTTTATCATCCTTGATTATAATTGCTCCGTCGTGGAGAGGAGTATTCTTAAAAAAAATAGTACGTAACAATGATGATGATATATCAGCATTCAAAATCTCACCTGTCCGTACCTGCTCGGCAAGATCATATGTGCCGGCAATCACAATCAGTGCGCCTGTTTTTGACTTGGCCATTGAAAAACTGACATCTGCCAAAATATCTATCGTACTACCGGTATAGGTGCGCTCTCTGTGGGTTCCGAAAAGTTTATCAATCGCAAAAATCTTGTTTAAATTATAATTTGTGCCGATAAATACAAGAAATTTTCTTATCTCCGGATGAAATACAATGATTAATGCTAATACCCCCACCCCGATAAACTGCCCCATAATAGAGCCTAATAACTCCATGTTCAAAGCCTTGACTATAACCCATAACAGATATAATGAAAACAGACCTATAACAATGTTGAAAGCAACAGTTCCTTTTATTAATCTGTAAATCTGATATAGCAGTATTGCTACTAATAAAATATCAAGGATATCCAGAAACCGTATTGTAATAAACAACGGCATTACCTGGCAGTAGATTTCAATGCTTCGAACAAAGTGATGGCTTCAGCAGCTTCTTTAACATCGTGTACCCTTAAAATGTCAGCTCCTCCTAAAAGAGCCATCGTATTAAGAATGGTTGTACCGTTGAGGGCTTCCTCCGGCTTAATGCTTAATAACCTCCAGATCATTGACTTCCGGCTTAAACCAACAAGTACAGGTAACTGGAACACTTTAAAGGAATCAAGACGGTTCATGAGATCATAGTTGTGTTGCATATTTTTGCCAAAGCCAAATCCGGGGTCTATAATTATATCATTAACTCCCATCTTGGTGAGCTGTTTAACCTTGTCGCTAAAAAAATTAGAAATATCCTTAACCACATCCTCATATTGCGGATTATCCTGCATGTTTCGCGGATTCCCCTGTATATGACAAAGCACATAGGGAACCTTAACCCTGGCAACTGTCTCATACATCTTCGGATCTAATGTTCCGCCAGAAATATCATTAATTATTACTGGTCCGACTTCTTCAATTACCTGCAAGGCTACCCACGACCTGAAAGTGTCTATTGAAATAGCAACATCAGGAAATGCTTTTCTTACAGCAACTACTGCAGGTAGTAACCTTTCAAGTTCAGTTTTAGTCGAAGCTAAAGGCGCACCGGGCCTGGTAGATACAGCTCCAATATCTATAATATCAGCTCCCTCTATGATCATCTCCTCAACTAGGGAGATCATCTCTTTCTCGTCTTGTGTCTTGCCGCCTTCGTAAAAGGAATCAGGCGTAACATTAAGAACCCCCATTACTGCAGGTACAGCAAAATCTATTAACCTGCCGCCCAGATTGATGGAATTTTTTCTTTTTAAAAACCTTCCTGCCGACTGGGTTATCAACATAAATTCTTTATTTAATGATTAAACATATAAAAAATTGTGCAAAATCGTCTATCAAATACAAATGTATAACAAAACCCCTCAAGTTTCTCAATTTTTAATATTTTTATGGCAATTTTAAATAGTATGGAAAAAACAAATCAACAATACGATAAGGTTATTGATATCTGCCGGACAGTGTTTTTAGAAAAAATGGAAGATTACGGCACTGCATGGAGGGTGTTGAGGCCTGTTTCAATTACTGACCAAATTTATATCAAAGCCCGAAGAATCAGAAGTATTGAAGAAAAAGGAATTTCTAAAATCAATGAAGGTGTTATCCCTGAGTTTATGGGGATAATAAATTATTCAATAATAGGACTTATTCAACTGGAACTGCCTCCTTCAGAAAACAACCTGGAAACAAACATTGCTCTGGAAATGTATAACCGCTATTTTGCCGGAGCAAAGGCTCTGATGCAGAATAAAAATCATGACTATGGCGAAGCGTGGCGAAAAATGCGTATTAGCTCGTATACCGACCTTATACTTATGAAACTGAAAAGGATCAAGCAAATTGAAGATAATGAAGGAAAAACAATGGTGTCTGAAGGAATAGACGCTAATTATCTGGATATAATAAATTACGCGGCATTTGCACTTATAAAAATAAATTTTGAGAAATAAAATATGGCACAGTTATGAGGATCATTAAACAGATAGCCCGAATCATTGTTGGAATTACATTTATCTTTTCTGGATTCGTTAAGGGAATTGACCCGTGGGGATCAGCTTATAAATTTGTTGATTATTTTGTTGCTATGGGCCTTGACTGGTTTAACTGGACTGCTTTCCCGCTGGGTGTGCTGCTTGCTTTTGTTGAATTTGCTATCGGGGTTGGATTATTGTTCAACATTTACCTGCGGTTAAATTCATGGCTTGCATTTATTTTTATGGGCTTCTTCACAGCCCTCACTCTCTGGATAGCTCTTTACAACCCGGTTACTGACTGCGGCTGTTTCGGTGATGCACTGGTTATCTCAAACTGGGAAACTTTTTATAAAAATGTTGTGCTTATAATCCTGACATGGATTGTTTTCGCGAACAGAAATAATATGCCCCGAATACTGCCGGAATATCTGTCGAAAATCTCAGGAGCCGTAACGGTACTGTTGTATCTAATAGCAGCTCTCTACTCTTATAATCATTTACCCATATTCGATTTCAGGCCTTATAAAACAGGTGTAAATATTCCTGAAGCTATGTCTATCCCCGAAGGGGCACCACAACCACAGTATGAAAATATTTTTTATTATAAAAACAAAAATACAGGTAATATCGAAAAATTCACTGAAGATAATTATCCGTGGGAAGATACACTGAACTGGGAATTCAATAATCTCGAATCTGTTCTTATCGATAAAGGTTATGAACCATCAATTCACGATTTTACAATTGAAACTCCCGAAGGAGATAATATAATTGATTTTTTTATTTATGATGAGGAGTACGTGTTTATGCTTATCGCTTATGACCTGAAAAAATCAAATACAAAATCACAGCAAAAAATTAATAAACTGGCAGAATGGGCAATGGAACAGGGCTATTCATTTATTTGTCTGACCTCCTCTCTTCCTGATGATTCTCAAAAGTTTGCACAAGAGCATCAAACACCTTATGAATTCTTTAATTGTGATGAAATAACTTTGAAAACAATAATAAGGTCAAATCCGGGTCTGGTGGTTATAAAAGATGGCACTATCCTGGCAAAATACCATTATAACGACATACCTGCACCTCTGGAATTTCAAGAAAACATTAATAATTAGGCATCCGGCGAAACCAATCACATGGCTAATTTTATCTTTGCAACTTAATAAATTATAAAATAATAAAAAGTAGTACAATGAGAAAAAAGATAGTAGCAGGTAACTGGAAATGTAATACAAATGTCAGTGAAGGAATTGAGCTGGCTAAAGCTGTTAATGAGCTGGTCGCAAAGGAAGCTGACAAGGATGTGGTTGTTATCCTCGGGGTTCCTTTTACTCACCTCACAAAAGTGGTCGAATCAGTTGATAATAAAAGAATAGGTGTGGCTGCACAAAATTGCGCTGCTGAAGCTAAAGGGGCTTTTACAGGTGAAGTCTCCGCCGAAATGGTAAAATCAACCGGAGCTGATTATGTTATTATCGGCCATTCAGAAAGACGTGAATATTACGGGGAAAACAGTGAAGTACTGAATAAAAAAATTGCACTGGCTCTGACTAACGGATTGATCCCTGTATACTGCTGCGGAGAACCTCTCGAAGTGCGCGAAAAAGAGCAACAAAATGAATTTGTAAAGAAACAGCTTGATGAGACAATTTTTCAACTTCCTGTTGAGGATTTTAAAAAACTTATAATCGCTTATGAACCAATCTGGGCTATTGGCACAGGAAAAACAGCAACCTCTGATCAGGCTCAGGAGATTCATGAATTTATACGTAATACTATTGCAGATAAATTCGGTGCGGAAATAGCAGATGAAATGTCTATCCTTTACGGTGGAAGCTGTAAACCGGGAAATGCAAAGGAACTTTTTGAAAATAAAGATGTTGACGGCGGACTAATTGGTGGTGCCTCACTTAAAGCTGAAGATTTTCTTGGAATTATAAATGGGTTTTAACCTTAATGGACTATTATAAGGTCAACATTACTGCTCTTCCGGCTGAAGAGTGGCTGTTTGATGTAATAATTGACGGTTTGGCTGATAAAGGTTTCGAAAGTTTCTCTGATGCACCTTCAGGCTTCGAGGCCTTTATCCCTGCAGATTTCTATGACGAAAAAGCAGTTAACAGTATCCTTGAAGAGTATGAAAACAAATTCTCTTTTAAGGTGGAAAAAACATTGATCAAAAATCAAAACTGGAACAGGGAATGGGAAGATAACTATTTTAAACCTGTAGTAATTGCTGATGATTGCCTTATCAGAGGCCCGCTTCATAAGGATTATCCCAATTGCCGGTATGAAATAGTTATCGAACCAGGTATGTCGTTCGGTACCGGGTACCACGAAACTACCGTTATGATGATTGAAGCTATGCTCCGGGCCAGCCTGAAAGATAAATCTGTTCTGGACCTGGGGTGCGGAACCGGAATATTGAGTATACTGGCCTCAAAGTTGGAAGCTTCATCGGTTACTGCTGTAGATATTGACGAAAGGGCTATCCAAACAACTGTTAAAAATTCAGTTCTGAATAATATACCAAATATTGAGGCTGTCAGGGGTGATATATCTGCTGTTCAGACTAACAGATATGACTTTATTCTTTCTAATCTTTATAGAAATATCCTCATCAGCAATATGAAGGCCTGCTCTCAAATATTAAATGATGAAGGCTGCCTGTTTTTAAGTGGCTTTTTTACTGAAGATATACCGGTGATAAAAGGTGAGGCTGAAAAATGTGATTTTAAAGAGATTAAACGGCTGATAAAAAATAACTGGGTGGTACTGGTATTGAAAAAGGGGACGCAATAATTATGATCTGATGCCATGTTCTCTTACGTAAAATTCAACGCCTTTCATGACATTTGTCTTTCGCATTTCTGTATGCTCTTTATCATTACCAGAATAGATAAAATGAATGTTAGTGATATATTTTTCTGATGCTTTTATTAGAGATGCCGGGGTTGTTACACTGTTTTCTTCAATCTCACAAATATCCATAATTCTGATATCCAGATAATTATTGAACTCTTCCTTCCCTTTAAAATCTTTTCGGTGTGTGATGATATCTGTGCATCTTTTTCCTTTTAATTTTATGCATCCCACACAAACTGAATCCGATTCTGTCACAATCTCTATTTTTATTAAAGGTTGTTTTAAAATGATATTTGCAATTTTGTGATATGAATGTAAATATGGATGCGGCTGAAATTCTTTCCCGGCGCCAAAATCCCGGATAATATCAAAAAAATGATGGATGCGCAATCTCATTCGTTTAATTTTAAATACTTAACTATTTCGCTTCGTTGTTTTTCCCATATCTCAAGGTCTCTGATCACCTCCCCGTCAATAATGAATCTTATTGCCGTACAAACTTTCTGGAATCCGTAATAGCCGGCTGCACCGGGATTTATATGCAGTAATCCGAGCTTCGGGTCATTGATAACTTTTAATATGTGAGAGTGTCCGCTGATAAACAATTTAGGAGGATTCAGGAATATCTCCGGTTTGACATGTCTTTCATATCTTCCGGGATAACCACCTGTATGAGTTATCCATACGTCTGTCCCTTCACATGTAAACCTCTGATGCTGCGGATAAACTGATCGAATTTCATGATCATCAATATTCCCATAAACTGCCCTTAACGGTCTGAATGCTTCAAGCCTTTCTGCCACCTCCAATGTACCAATGTCGCCGGCATGCCAGATTTCATCTGATTTCTCAAAAAAAATAAACAACCTTTCAGGAAGAAATCCGTGCGTATCAGATATTAAACCTATGCGTTTCACAAAATAATCCTTTAAACTAAGTTACTAATAGACAGGAAAGTAATAAGCCCGTTCTGTCAATTTAATCTAAATTCATTTCGATATAGTATCTGTCAAAATTAGCAGATAAAGCAAAAATATCTTGCCAACGTTAAAATCAAACCTTTTATTACACGGTATGCCAGAGAAAATATCACTTTAAATATATCAAATTGTTTTTTTACAAAAATTGATTTGATTAATTTAGTGGATAATTAACCTGAATTAATGCGGGTTCAATTTAATAATAATAAAATGAAGCGAATTGTTATTGTCAGGCATGCAAAAGCGGTTCCATACGGATATCACGACGATTTTCACCGGGACCTGCAGGAGCGGGGGAAAAAAGACGCAAAGATAGTTGGCAGCGAATTGCACAAGCAGGGAATTAAGGCCGATGCAATGATATCAAGTCCGGCAAAAAGAGCCATGAAAACTGCAAGGATTTTTGCAAAAAAAATGAATTTTAACAAAAACCATATCCGGCAGATGAATGAGATTTATGAGGGGCTTAGTACTTACGAATTTCTGGATATAATTAATAAATTACCCGACCAGTGGAATACAGTCTTTTTCTTCGGTCATAATCCGGGATTCCATCTGTTTGCCAAATATCTCCTTAGCCGGTTCGACGAAGATATGCCTACCTGCGCTACTATAGGTATTGATTTTGACGGCAACAACTGGAAGGAGGTGAAAGCCCATTCAGGCAGTCAGAGATTCAGAATAATTCCTAAAATGTACAGATCATAAACAACAAAACTCTCTTATGCATATTTTTTATATTCCTGATATCTCAGCAGATATAATTAAATTAGGCCCTGATGAATCAAAACATGCAATCAGGGCCTTAAGACTGGTAAAGGGGTCGCTTGTCAGGGCAGTCGACGGGATAGGAGGATTATACACTGCCGAAATAATCGATCCTGACTATAAAAATTGCTGCCTTAAAATTATCGAATTCCAAAAAGAGTATGGCAGGAAAAATTTTTATCTGCATATCGGAATAGCGCCTACAAAGAATATCGACAGGTTTGAGTGGTTCCTTGAAAAATCTGCAGAAATTGGAATTGATGAGATCACTCCTATTTTGTCTGACCACTCAGAGAGAAAAAAAATCAACCCCGACAGGCTCGAAAAAATACTTGTCTCTGCTATTAAACAGTCTGTAAAAGCTTATCTGCCTAAACTAAATAAACTGACAATATTCAATGATCTGATAAACAGTTGCAATCACAATAACAAGTATATTGCTCATTGTCATGAGGGAAACAAACCTCATCTGAAAGATATTATCGATGAAAATTCAGATAATATAGTACTTATTGGCCCGGAGGGCGACTTCAGTCCGCAGGAGATACAAGAGGCTGACAAAAAAGGTTTTAGAAGTGTATCTCTGGGCCCCTCACGGTTGAGGACAGAAACAGCTGGAGTGGTCGCATGCCATATTGTTAACCTGGTAAATTCAGCATAGACAAAAATTAAGACCCTAAATAAATGGATCCAATGTTTATCCAACGATAATGGCTCTTTGGGTCCTGACAAAACAGAAGGGTTAAAAAATGGCAGGCTGATGTGGATGCATAATTTCCTGTTGCAAATCCTGATTTTAATGAAGATAAAAGATATATTTGGACAATAAATACGATACTGATATAGCAGTCGGTTGTTCATTGATTTATCCATTGCCGTCTGCTTCAGCGAACGTCTTATTTAAATTTATTGATTGATGATGATTAGTAAGCACATTTTTTCTAAAAATAAAATTATAATCAGAAGCTTCCTCCTGTTGATTCTGATTATTGTTATCACAAATATTGCCTTAGCTCAGAATTCAGGTGTCAAAATTGCGCTGCTAAAATATGGAGGTGGTGGTGACTGGTATGCCGACCCGACAGCCCTGCCAAATCTGATAGACTACTGTAACAGAAACCTGAAAACTAATATTCATCCAGAACCTTCAACAATAGATATTGGAAGCCCTGAGATCTTCAATTTCCCTTTCGTCCATCTGACCGGACACGGAAATATTGTATTATCAGAGAGTGATGCCTTAAACCTCAGAACATACCTTGAAGGTGGAGGGTTCTTACATGCAGATGATAATTACGGTCTGGATGAATTTTTCAGAAGAGAGATAAAAAAAGTCTTTCCCGACAAAGAATTAATTGAGTTGCCGCACGAACACGATATTTTCAATCAGAAATACAAATTCAGTGACGGTTTACCTAAAATTCATGAACACGACAACAAACCTCCTCAGGCTTTTGGAATTTTTATTGAAGACAGAATGGTACTTTTATACACTTACGAATCAGACCTGGGCGATGGATGGGAAGATGAGGCAGTCCATAACAATCCTCCGGAAATAAGGGAAATAGCATTAAAAATGGGCGCTAATATTATATCCTTTGTATTTAATCAGTAGCTGATATTTGATAAAAACATCTATTATATGACTAAAAACCGGTAATTAATTAAACAAAATGTATTTATTTTGTATTTTAATTTATATCCCTTTAAATAAATTTATATTCAAATGAGAAAATTATTTATTGCAGTAGTTGTTTTTATCTCCGTTGCCTTATCAGCCAATGCCCAGGATTACAATACGGGAATAGGTTTCAGGGGCGGCTTGTCAAACGGATTAACGGTAAAACATTTTATAAGTAGTAATACAGCTATTGAAGGTTTGTTATCAACCAGATGGAAAGGTTTTCATATAACCGGCCTTTATGAGATCCATGCTCAAGCATTTAACACCCCCAGGTTAAACTGGTACTATGGTTTTGGAGGTCACATCGGTTTCTGGGACGGTTACAGTGACCACCCCTGGTTTAAAGATGATGTTAACTCTCACTCAGTCATAGGTGTTGACGGAATAATAGGGATTGAGTATAACATTGAAGCTATTCCATTTAATATCAGCCTGGACTGGAAACCGGGATTTAATATTATAGGATATACAGGTTTCTGGGGTGATGAGCTGGCTCTTTCTGTCAGATTTATTTTCTGATAATACTGAATAAGGTAATAAGGTCTGGGTTGAGATAATTGCCCATAAACCTTACTACCTTATTATTTGTCTTCAATACAAAACTTATTCGTTTTATACCTTCAATGCTTATTTGCTCTGCTCTTCAAGCTTAAGAGTTTCTGTTGGCTGGTCACATACTTCTGATGGTCCAAAGTACTGAATCGGTCCGGGGTATATATATTCAGAACCAAGTGCCCACTGATCACGTTTTGAAGCAAAATATTTAAACGGGGCTCCATTTAAATCAACCAGCGCTTTTTGTATAACCGGTTTAAAATAACCATGCCTCTTCTCCAGGTTCATCATCATAGTAACCGGAACACCACCGGCAATCCAGTCCTTTGCGGGGGCGGTAAGATTTCTTACAGATGCCATGTAGCCTGTCTTTCCTTCCGAAATCAATAACGCAGCAGTGTAACCAAGGGAATAGCAATAGTCAGCATCAAAATTTGATGGGGCTGCACATCTTCCTTCATAGCCAAAAAAGTGATATTGCGTACTAAACTTACCATCGTATTCACCGCGCTTTTTCATATCAGATAACAGGCTTTTCACCATTTCACCAAGTAGTTTTTCCGTTTCTATTAGTGAAACCTGCACATTACCGTGTGGGTCGCGGTCGAGAGTCAGCTGATTTGCAATTCCGGAAGGAAGAGATCTGAACAAAGCTGATGAATCGCCGGTAAGATGTGAGGCTACCCATTCCCTGCGATCGCCTTTTTCAAGCTCTTTAAACTCTTTTCCTGTTGCTGTTCCGTCAGCAAGAAGGTCGTTAAGCTCAGAAATCAAAACTTTCATCTCTGGTATAAACTCAATTAATCCTTCAGGGATCAGAGCCACACCGAAATTATCACCATTGGCGGCACGGCGTGCAACAATACCGGCAATAGAACTGACTATTTCACCAAGTGTCTGTTTCTTTGCGGCTACCTCTTCAGAAATAAGGGTAATATTTGGCTGTGTCTGAAGGGCACATTCCAATCCGATATGTGAAGCTGACCTGCCCATCAATTTGATAAAATGCCAGTATTTTTTTGCAGAGTTGGCATCACGTTCAATATTACCTATCAGTTCTGAATATACTTTGGTCGCTGTGTCAAAACCAAATGATGTCTCTATCAAATCATTCTTCAGGTCACCGTCGATAGTTTTCGGACACCCGATAACCTGGACTCCTGCATTTTTTTCAGCATAATATTCAGCCAAAACACATGCATTGGTATTGGAATCATCTCCACCAATAATAACTAACGCATCAAGTTTTAACCCTTTTGCAATTTCCAGGCCTTCGTCAAACTGCAACTGCTCTTCAAGTTTAGTGCGTCCGGATCCTATAATATCAAATCCGCCGGTATTCCTGAATTTATCTATAATCGAACCAGTAAGTTCAATATATTTATGTTCTACCAATCCTGAAGGGCCCCCCAGAAAACCATAAAGTTTACTTTCGGGATTGATCTTTTTGATACCGTCAAAAATACCGGATATAACATTATGACCGCCAGGCGCCTGGCCTCCCGAAAGGATAACTCCTGCATTTATTGATTTGAGATCTTTTTGCTTCGATCCTTTCTCAAAAGTAATAACAGGCATTCCGTAGGTATGGGGAAAAATCTTTTTTATCTCTTCCTGATCAGCAACTGATTCGGTTTCTGCCCCAACCGACAATTTCACTTCACCTTTTAATGATTCCGGCAACTTTGGTTGGTATTTTGCCCTCTCTTTTTGTAACGCACTAATATTCATAATTAATTATTTAAATTTCTTTTTTTTCAAAAATAATCAATTTAACAAGTCTTCATTGTTTAACAGATTCTCAATCAGATAAATTAAAATAAATTTAAAAGGGTGGCGGGGGTCAGAAATTATTTACCCTGCTTCAAATTTTGTTTATTGCTTCTTTTTTTCCATCTCTCGACAGCAAGTTTTTGCATATCTTCCACTTTATCAGATTCATCAACTATTTCCAAACCTAACAGTGTTTCAAACAGGTCCTCCATAGTGACCAGGCCGACAATACTGCCAAAACTGTCAGCTACCATCGCCAAATGCTCTCTGTTAAGTATCAGGGTGTCCATTAATTTAGCTACAGAATAATTGTCCTCAACAAAAAGAATATCTCTTTTGATCTCTGAAGCCTTAACCTGGTGTCTGTCCTGAGCAAGGTTTTCCAGAATATTGTCTTTCAGTATCAGTCCGGTTATATTATCAGGATGATCATGGTAAACCGGTATCCTTGAAAATACCATTGGCTTAAATTCCTTGTATATTTCTGTCATGGTATAATCCTCATCTGCCATCATCACAACAGAACGAGGAGTCATAATATCCCTTACTTTAAGATTCTCAAGCCGCAGCAGATTCTGGATTATTGATTTCTCCTCACTGTCGAGTGCACCACTTTTAAGGCCTGCATCAGCCATTGCTGCAAAATCAGCCCGGCTGAAGACACTTCTTCCTTTGTCAGTAATAACAAGCCAGGTAATCCATTTGCTTAACCAGACAAAAGGACTTAAAACTATAAGTAAAACCTGTAGTGAGCGGACAGTAAAAGGAGTTAACTCTTTCCAGGAATTTGCACCTATTGTTTTCGGGATTATCTCTGATATTATCAGTATTGCCAGTGTCATTATCCCTGCAATCAAAGATTCATACGATATCTCTGTATTTAAGAAAGGGAAGTAATTATTGCCATAAAGCTTTCCGGCCTGGATCCCCACCCCCATAGCTCCTACTGTATGAGCAATTGTATTGAGAGTAAGAATTGCTGACAAAGGCCGGTCAATATCATCCTTCATTTTATTCAGAATATTCCCAATCTTCGGCTTCTCAGTTTGCATACGGCTGATAAATGAAGGAGTAGTGCTTAAAATAACAGCTTCCCACAATGAACAAACAAATGAAAAAATAATTGATAAACTAAAAAACAGTATTAATGTTCCCATAATAAAAACTATTCCGGATCTTCCGTCTCTCGGTAAATTTTACTAAAATATGGAATTATCGGTTCTGAAATATGAGATATCGCAACTTTTTTTCAAAATTAAAGTCATTAATTATAAACAGTAAGTTATTTTGAAGTGAAGTATCAGTATTTTTTACTTGTAAAATCAGCAATACTGATCAACCGCTATATTTTATTCATTGTATATTTGCCCCATACAAACTCTTATAAAAAACCAAATAGTCGCTTTTGAAGATTATTAAAAAATCCCGGCCAATGAGCCGGGATTTTTATTAATAGAGCTGATGTAAAGACAAAATTTTGTATTTTCATAAAATATTTAAAGCCAACATCCCGATTATTATCAGGAAAACAGAAAGTAAGGAACGAAAAGTTCTGTGGTTCTTAAATATTTTGTAAGATTATCCTGAAAAATTAAAACATGTTGAATAAATGAACAAATATATCACCCGGACAATTGTTCTGTCGATTACCGCTCTTCTGATCTTCAACCTTAGTTGTAAGGACAATTCACGTGACTTTGAACAGGAGATGGCAGAACTTAAGGAATTTATTTTGCAAAAAGAAGCTGAAGGATTAATTATCGATACTGCCAAAACAGGGATTTTCTATATACTTAAAAATAAAGGAGATGGTCCCACTCCACAAATAGGAGATACCTGCTATATCTCATACCAGTGTTATTTACTCAACGGTCAACTGATTGAAAAATCTCTCGACTTTTATCCTCCTAATGGCATTTGGAAATTTGTTTTTGCACCTGCCGATATGATTACAGGGTTAAGCGCCGGAATAAATTTAATGAATACGAATTGTGAAATGGATATAATTATACCTTCAAACCTGGCATACGGAGAGGCAGGGACAGCAAATATCCGGCCATACACAACTCTCATATATGTTGTAAAAATGCATGATCTGAGAGTAAGAAAAAAATGAACTTCACAATACATCTTATGAAAATGCGGTATTTTCGAAGTTGTTAACTAACTTTGTACTTACCGTCAATGTATAATAAAAATAAAAATGATGACAACAATAACAAATTTTGCCAAATTCTTGATTTTATCAGCAATTATTATTACAGCTTCATGCATAAAAGAAGACGAAACTGAATTCACTCCGGAGAGGGAAGCTGCCATAATATCAAGATACATAGATTCCCTTATAACAAAAGGTTATGATATTGATACAACAGTAAATGGCGTTTTTTATGCAATAGTGGATGAAGGCGAAGGAGGCATAATGGTGCAGCCTGGTGACTCTATTGGTGTAATTTATATGGGATTTTTCCCGGAATCAGGAAATATTTTTGATGCCTCTGAGTATCACTACGGAGTAGACGGAGTATGGAAGTATACTTATAAATCAATGGATCTGATCCCTGGTTTTGATGAAGCTGTTGGCCTTCTTTGGGAAGGTGCAGAAGGATTATTTTTAATTCCTTCAAGTCAGGCGTATGGGTCGCAGGGTTCATGGGACGGCTCAATTCCGCCATATTCACCCCTCGTCTTTGATATCAAACTGGTTGAGATTTATCAGTAACCATAAAAAAGTTGTTTAATAACATTCCAAAAATTACCTATTTAATAACATATCTTGTGTTACCAAAAAGATTTGATTGTAACTTCGGGTAAATATTGAATTGTTGTCAAATGAGCCGTAAAATGGATAAATATATAAAGAATTTTATAAGAAGTGTCGCTTCCTGTGATCTGGAAACAGGCTATTTCCCCGGGCCGGTAGTTACAATTTCCCGACAGGCGGGCTGTTCTGCCAAACGGATAGCCATTAAATTATCTAAAATACTAACTGGCTATAGTTACATGTCTGACACAAAAACTGATGCTGAATGGAAATGGGTTGATAAAGATCTTTTTGATGATGTGGTCAGGGATATGATCACAGAAGTCAGGAACAGCGCATATGATGACTCCGAAGAGGCACAAAAAATTCTTAACCGGGCAGCAAAAGTATTCAGTGATGAAATTATTTATGACATAACTGATGAAATAATGCTTGAAACATTCAAGGGGGTGATATGCAGACTTGCATATAAAGGACGGGTCATAATTATCAATCCATCAGCTGGCGTTATTTTAAAGGGTGTGCCAAATAAATTAAATATCAGGCTTGAAGCCCCCCTCGAATGGAGAATTAACAGGATAATGCAACTAAAGGATCTGACACAGGCTGAATCTGTTGAATTTGTTAAGGAGATGGATAGTAAAAGAGATTCTTTTGTTGAAAAAATAATAGGCAGAAATACCAATAATGACGATTTTGACGTGATCTTTAATTACGCATCAATGCAGGATGATGAAATAATCGATGCTGTCGTAAATATCCTGAAAATTAAAAAGATCATTTCTCCATACTATGACTTTTAAATTATAGTTTATCTGAAATATCAACTAACTTATTGTATCATTCAAAATAAATGTAAAATGACAGATCGTCGAAACTTTCTGAAAACAACAGCTGCCTTTGCAGCAGGAAGCCTGATGCTTCCACAGTTGTCTTGTTCCGCATCAAAAGAGAAGATCATAGGACTGCAACTGTATACAGTGCGCGATAAAATAAACCAGGATCTGGATAATACCCTTTCAAGGCTTGCTGAAATTGGTTATAACTCTATGGAAGCTGCCGGTTATAATTTTTCTGACAGCACATTTTACGGTATGACTCCTAAACAGTTCTCCGGCAGACTTAACGAATTGGGTATGTCTCTCCACAGCAGCCATAGTGTTGTTGAACCGGCAGATGCTGAAAAAGTATTTGCGGATGCAGCAGAAGCAGGTTGTAAATATGTAATTTACCCATATCTGCCTGAAGAATTCCGTAAGAATATCGACGGATATAAATCAACTGCAGAAAAATTTAATAAAATTGGAGAAATAGCAAATAAGACGGGTATCCGGTTTGGTTATCACAACCACGCATTTGAATTCGAAAAAATGAACGGTCAAATGGGTATGGATGTGCTTATTGCAGAAACCGACCCGAAACTTGTAACTTTTGAAATTGATGTTTACTGGGTAACCAGGGGAGGCTATGACCCGGTAGATTATATAAAAAAATTTCCCGGCCGTTTCGAATTATATCACCTGAAAGATATGGTAAAAACAGAAGATATGTTTTTTGCCCCGGTTGGTAGCGGCAGAATTGACTTTGAAAGTATATTTGCCGTTAAGGAAACAGCCGGCATGAAAATGTTTTTCGTTGAACAGGACAGGTTCCGTGACCTTGATCCTTTTGAAAGTGTCGAATTAAGCTTTAACTACCTTAAAAACGCTTCATTCGTTTAACTTTAAAAGGGACTTGCGGCAGGCAGGTCCCTTTTTTTAATGGCTTTAATGGGTTTTTATCCATGAAGCAGCCTCTTTTAATCCGGTAAACCCGGATATGGTAACTGCATATTCAAATCCAGGCCTAATGCTTGCAGCGCCATATTCACCCGCCTTATTCAAAGCTAAAAAACCAACCTGGTGTTCGCTGAATTCAGGAATTTTCCTGGTAATCCGGACAACTGCAGCCTCACATGCCCGGTAAGGAGTCATTCCGCTCCTCATGTTCTCTACAACCAAAAATGAACCTAATGTTTTCATTACCAACTCTCCGGTGCCTGTAGCAGCAGCTGCGCCAACCTCCCCGTCGACAAAGAGACCTGCGCCGATGACAGGTGAGTCTCCTACCCTTCCATGCATCTTAAATGCTATGCCACTGGTAGTACAGGCGCCACAGATACGGCCACCGCTGTCAACCGCCAGCATGCTGATAGTATCATGATCATCCTCCCTGTTTTCAACATTCACCCCTGGTTTATATACTTTCTTTTCCTCGACCCATCTCTTCCATCTTTTACGGGCTTCCGGTGTTAGCAGTTTTTCCTTTTCAAAACCGTTGTCCAGTGCAAACTTAAGGGCTCCACGACCACTGAGCATTACATGAGGTGTCTTCTCCATCACCAGTCTGGCCACTGATATTGGATGCTTAATATGCTGCAGATAAGAAACACTTCCGGCTCTGCCTTTTTCATCCATGATGCTTGCGTCGAGGGTTACTTTGCCGGAGGCATCGGGAATGCCGCCATATCCTACTGAATTAACTCCGGGGTCAGCTTCAGATACCCTGACTCCTGCCTCTACAGCATCAAGGGCATATCCGCCATCTGATAAAATTTTCCACGCCACCTCATTTGCCGCCAAACCGTGTTTCCAGGTGGAAATAACTACCGGTAATCCATTACCGGCGGACGGATTTATCTGCCATGAATAACCAGAAATGCCAATCCCAATAAACCCGGAAGAACTCCGGGCAATAAATTCTCTGCGGGTTATCATATTTTTCGAATTAAGTGATAAATATAATAATTACTCGAATGGAAACGAACATGAAAATTTTAATCATATGAAAAATCCTGTACTGTTTTCCGGTATTTTGAAAAGACCACAGCACGCGAAATAAAACCTAAATATTTGTTATCTTCCCCTATAACAGCGAGGTTGTATCTGCCGCATGACTCAAATTTTTCTGCCACAGCCTCCATGCTGTCAGCCGGTGAGATGAAAAATTCCGGCATGTACATAAGATCCTTTACCATTACCTTTTCATATAAATCCCGCTCAAAAATAATGTTCCTGACATCAGAAAGTTTAACCATGCCTTTTAGAATGCCATTTTCATCAACAACAGGAAAAAGATTACGGTGCGACCTGGATATTGCTTTAACAAGATCACCCAGAGTTGCATCAGGATTGATTATCTCAAAGTCTGTTTCAATAAGATTCCTGACATTCATCATCCGCAAAACTGTTTTGTCCTTATGATGTGTCAACAGGTCGCCTGTCTCTGCTAACTGCTTGGTATATACAGAATGGGGTTCAAAATACATAATGGTAACATATGCTACTACCGAGGTCAGAATTATAGGTATAAAAAGGTCATAACCACTTGTCATCTCTGCTGTCAAAAAAATTGCCGTAAGTGGTGCATGCATTACGGCAGCCATCATCCCGGCCATACCGGCAAGTGCAAAATTATCGTATGCCAGTTCAAAATGGCCTGTAATATTAACCAGTATTGAAAAAAAATAACCTGCAACAGCTCCCATAAAAAGTGTAGGGGCAAATACTCCGCCAATACCGCCTGATCCGGTAGTCGCAACCATAGCAATAACCTTAAAAATGAGTATTCCTGCAAGAAAAAGCAGTATCAGCAAAGGACTGTCTGCCCATCTGAAAAACAATGAATTATTAAGCAGCAAAGATCCTTTTCCGCTAAAGATCATACCGATCTCCCTGTAACCTTCACCCCAGAGGGGCGGAAAAAAGAATACCAGCAAGCCTATAACAACTCCTCCTGTTAATAATCTGAGGCCCCATGAATTGATCTCCCTGAATTTGCTCTCAAGCATCATAGTCATTCTTGTAAAATATATCGCGATGAAACCTGTAAACACTCCTAACAATATATAGAGCCAAACTGTATCTAATGTAAATGGATTAACATATGTGAAGTGGAGCATTACTTCCTCGCCCATGAACAGGTTGGAGATCACTGCAGCTGTTACCGCAGAGATCAGCAAAGGCACAAGATATACCATAGTAAGGTCAAGCATTAAAACCTCTAATGTAAATACGATACCGGCAATCGGGGCATTGAAAATCCCGGAAATAGCTCCTGCCGCTCCGCAACCTATCATCAGTGTAATATATGTATAGCTAAGCCGGAACAAGCGGGCAAGATTTGATCCGATAGAAGCTCCGGTCAGCACTATCGGAGCCTCCGCACCAACTGAACCACCGAATCCAATAGTCAGTGAACTGGCGACCATCGAAGACCAGCTGTTATGTGGTTTTATCCGGCTACCTTGCCTGGATATGGCATAGAGAATTCTTGAAATCCCATGGTTTATATTATCCTTAATAAAAAAACGAATAAAGAGAACAGTAAGAAATATGCCTATTAACGGATAGATCAGGAAGAAGTAACTTATGGAGCCAACACCAAACCAGCTGGTTAGCCGCTCTGCTACAAAATGAATAAGATTTTTCAACACGAATGCTGCTGTGCCGCTGAAAATACCAACGATAAAACTTAAGATGTAGAGAAACTGTCTTTCAGGAATCCGGGCTATCCGCCAGGCAATCAATTTATGTAACCATTGCATTGAATACCTTTGCCATATAATGCGAATCCGTCTGTACATTGCAACTCTTTTGTGGTGTAAAAGTAACAAAACTAAAGATCATGCAACAATTTTTATGCTTACAACCTTCATTTGTTATTACCAAAAGTAACAAACAAAACTGACAATATGAGTATATTTACAATTGATATAAAAAATATAACCTTGAAAACAATAATTACTGGTGCAGGTGGATTTCTCGGAAAACTTATCATCAAAGAGATTAGTAACCGCGGGTATAATTCTGTAGCAATAAACAGGGATCTGTTGTATGGCAGCAAGGAAACATTGAGCAGTGCAATTGCAGGAACAAATGCTCTGATTAACCTGGCCGGAGCGCCGATTCTGCAGCGATGGACTAAAAAAAACAAGAATGTAATATATAACAGCAGGGTAATTACTGTGAAAAATATCGTAAAGGCCATTAGAATGGTGCCTGAAGAACTGAGACCTAAAAAAATAATCTCTGCATCAGCAATTGGCATCTATAGAAATAACAGGTTACATGATGAGAACAGTACGGATTTTGAACCCGGGTTTTTAGGAAATCTGGTGTCAAGCTGGGAATCAGCATGGAAGGAGCTGCCTGAAAATGTAAACCTGACCATTTTCAGAATCGCTGTTGTACTGGGCAGAGAGGCTGTTACAGTAAAAAAGCTTGTTCTTCCTTTCAGACTGGGAATAGGTGGCACAATTGGTACCGGGAGACAGCCATTCCCTTTCATACACGAAAAAGATGCAAGTGAGGCATTCATGATGGCGCTTGAAGACAGGCTGCCACCCGGGATTTATAATCTTACAGCGCCAAACCAAATAACTAATTTAGATTTTACAAAAGCTCTTTCAAAACAAATGCGAATGCCGGCCATATTCAGTATCCCGGCTTTTGTCCTTAAAGCATTCTATGGTGAAGCAGCAGGATTACTCACAAAAAGCCCTGCAGTAATTCCTTCAAAACTGACTGAAGCAGGCTTTGAATTTAAGTATCCGGCTATTGATGATGTGTTAAAAAATATTATCTGACATTATAAAAATCTTTTTACTATGGAAAAACTTTTAACCATTCTGGAATCATTACTTGAACCGGCAGGCATATTAATTTTTGTTATTATTCTTATGACCTTAAACTCCCGTATATTTAGTAAGTTTCAATCTGCCTCAACAGACAAAAATATCATTAAAAAAACTATTTCGTTTTTTATTGTTCTTTTTGGAAGCCTGGCACTGATACTATCATTGCCAATTGACAAATCAACTAAAGGACAAATACTTAGTTTCCTGGGTATTATTATCAGTGCAGGTATCGCTTTAAGCTCTACCAATGTATTGGGTAATCTCATTGCAGGTATAATGAATAATTCGATGAACCGGTTCAGGAACGGAGACCTTATTAAAGTCGGAGACCTGCACGGCAGAGTGACTAAAAAAAGTATTTTCCATACAGAAATTCAACTCGAAGACAGCAATTTTATGACTCTGCCAAATTTGTATATCGCCAATAACCCCGTAAAGCTGACCCGTAAAACTAATACGGTTATATCTACTGTAGTTTCGTTGGGCTATGATGTTTCACGGTATGATATTGAAGAGGCTTTAAAAGATGCAGCTATCGAAACCGGGTTAACCGATCCTTATGTTTATATTATCAGCCTTGGTGACTTTTCTGTAGTATATAAAATCCATGGATTTCTGGATGACAGTAATAAATTTTTCAGTACCAGTTCGGAGTTAAATGCCAAAGTAATGGATAAGCTCCATGAAAAAAAGATTGAAATTGTTTCTCCAACTTTTGTGAACCAGAGAAGGGTCGAAAACAACAGGTTTATACCTCACATCAAAATTGAGAATAATGGGCCTAAAGATGAATTGTCGCCTGAAGATCTTATTTTTGATGAAGCCATAAAATCTGAAAAAATTGAGAAGAAAAAAGACTTGCTGAAAGAGATCCATACTAAGCAGTTATCGCTAAAGGAGAAACTGAATGACCTAAAGGATAAGATAGAAATTGAAAAAATAAAATCCACTATAGAAAGAAATAATGAATTGATAAAACAAATTGAAAAAAACATTAAAGAAACCGACAAAAATGATAATGAAAACTAAATCATTTTCAGGATATTAATCAGACGATTTATAATAAAAGAATGGAACATCCTGTAAATTGTGACGATAAAAAAAATGTGATGGAAAAAATAAAAATGTGGTTGACGGGGCTTCCAAACCATATAATTTCGAAAAATCAAAATTGAAATAAACTCTGCATATTAATTGGTTTTATCATATTTGAATTATAAATAATTATTGTACTTTTACTCATAGTGATAGTATTTACAAATTAACATATAACATTATTTAACTAAATTAATCGTAAGGAGGTACAATTCTATGACAATAAAACATTACTTCAACAGGCGCAGGTTCATTGGAACTGCCGCTACAGCTGCAGGAGGATTATTATTACCGGTGTCGGATGCATTTGGAACATACCGCTTTGCCACACCTGATGATCATCCCGCAACACCCCATTTTTGGTATCGTAAGCCACCTGATAAGCCATATGTTGACTCACAAAATAAAAATATGGCATTTGCATTTACCGACACAGAAATTATGCTGTCTGAAGACAATAGCCACACCTGGCACTACAAAAAGGCTTTCCCTGATGCAAAAAATATTACTTTCAGCCATATTTTCAATGACGGGACAGTCCTGTTTGCTACACGGGAAAGACTTTATCGCGCTAAGAAAAAACTAAAATCATATAAAGAAATTATTGTAAAGAATACTGACGGTAAAGACTATCTGCCTCATACTCCTAAAAATCCCGAAAATCCCGGGTGGTATTTCCACACTTTAACGGGTGACGATTCATGGATTATTAACGGTAAGGAAGTAGTGGTCTGGGGTAATTACTGTAATGTAAGAGGAGGTGCTACTCCTGTTAACATTTACTATACAACAGATAACGGAAAGACTGTTAAGATAGCTTATTCATTTGGCCAGAATCCTTACTTCACCGACAATGGCTCCCCGGGTGGAGGATCCGGAGGTAACCTCCTGGGGAATCCTGACAATCCGGTAATATGCCGCCATGTACACTCAGTAGCTTATAATCCTGAGGAAGATGCTTTTTATGCATGCACCGGCGACGGAAACAGGCCGAAAGGATGGGAATGTCACTGGTTAAGAGGAACTTATGATGCAGCTAAAGACAAATGGGATTGGAAAGTGATTATTACTGAAAGTTTAAACACAAGATATAAGGCAGGTGGGATCAGCTTTGTCGACGGACAAATGTACTGGATTAGCGATGCTAATGGACCTGAGCCGTGGGACAGAGGTGTTTTCCGTTGCAACCCTGCTGATATTGGCAATCCCAAGGCTCATACTATGCTCTTCAATCCAAAATATGAATCTGGTACTATGATTATTGAAGACGGAGTGATACTTGCCACTCATATCGCCGTTGCTTCGCCATTTACACTGGGTATAATGATTTCACCCGACCTTGGTAAAACATGGTTTGAATATGACATCAAAGAGTATGGCCCATTCTCGCCTTCAAGGGTTCATAAGAAGAATTCAGAAGGCTGGTTCAGATTTGACTTAAGAACAGGATGGATAGACCTTGCTGAATATATGTTCCTGAAACCAAAAAAGTTATAAAATATTAAATAACCGAAGTAAAATATTTTGACAGCAAAAAATCACATCAACCGCCGCCAATTCATAGGCACTACTGCTGCCGCGTCCGGCGCACTTATTCTACCTGTAAATAATCTTTGGAGTGCAACCGAAGATACCTTCCCTTCCAATAAACATTTTTGGTACAGAAGGCCTTTAAATGAGCCTTATATCGATACGCAGACTAAAAATATGGCTTTTGGATTCACTGATAATGCCGTTTTTATGTCTGAGGACAACAGCCATACATGGCCTCACAGAGCTGATTTCTGGGATGCAAAAAATATCACGTTCAGTCATATTTTTGAAAATGGCAATGTGCTTTTCGCTACCCGTAACCGGTTATATCTCAGCTCTGACAAGCTGGGTACTTACAGGGAAATAATCATGAAAAACCCTGATGGCTCAGACTATCTCCCTCATGTCCCTAAAAATCCCGAAATGCCCGGTTGGTATTTCACGACTCTTGCCGGTGTAAATAGCTGGATTATTGAGGGCAGGGAAATGCTTGTGTGGGGTAATTACGGGAATGTTGCCGGGGGAGCTGTCCCTATCAATATCTACTATTCGACAGATAACGGACAGACTGTTAAGATAGCTTATGCTTTTGGAATCAATCCTTATCGTTACGACAATGGAGCATCAGGAGGAACTACCGGTAATCCAATCGGAAATCCTGATAATCCTCACTTCTGCCGCCATATCCATTGCGTCTCCTACAACCCGGTGGAAAGAGCTTTCTATGCCTGCACAGGCGACGGCGATCGTCCGGAAGGCCACGAATGCAAATGGCTTAGAGGTACTTACAACTCTGCAAGTGATAAGTGGGACTGGAAAATTATTATTGAGGCAAGCCTTAATACACGATACAAAGGGGGCGGCATAAATTTTGTCGATGGCAAAATGTACTGGATAAGTGATGCTAACGGGCCTGAACCACATGATCGCGGGCTTTTCTGTTGTGATCCGGCTGATATTGCAAATACAAAGGCCCACGAACTTCTTTTTCATCCGAAATATGAATGTGCTAATATGATAATCCAGGACGATATAATCCTGGCCGGACATTATGCGACAGCATCTCCGTGGGAATGCGGTATAATTTACTCACCCGATATGGGAAAAACATGGGTCGAATATGACCTCAAAGAGTATGGCCCCAGGTCACCCATTCAGTTTCAGAAAAAAAATGCAGAGGGATGGTTCCGTGTCGACCTGCGCGCAGGATGGATAGATACTGCTGATGTGCTTTTCATAAAACCGAAATAGGGAGTGTTTTTGCAGGATATTATATCCGTTCGCTCAAGCTAACGGCAATGGATAAGGCACTGATGTAGCAGACTGCTGCATTGGGCCTTATTCCTTGCCGTCGGCTTCAGCCGACGGATTGCTGGAATCCAACAATTAAAGAACAGAGCTATTGAAATTATATTCAATTATTTAACAACTCCTTAGCAATATTTATTGTTGATTCTGTAAAATTTTCTCCCCCTACCATCTTTGCAAGCTCCTCCACCCTCTCCGATTGGTCAAGTAATCGTACAGAAGTATACGTATTACCCTCTTTCTCAAATTTAAAAACCTTAAAATGAGCATCTCCCCTGGCTGCAATCTGGGGAAGATGTGTGATATTAATAATTTGGGCAGAACCCGAAAACTCTTTCAGTATATTACCCATTTTTAACGCAATTTCACCTGAAACACCCGAATCTATTTCATCAAATATGATGGTGGGCAAAGCTCTGGAGGTTCGCAACAAATTTTTTATTGCCAGCATTAAACGCGACATTTCACCCCCCGAAGCTATCCTGGAAATTTCAGCCGGCGGAATATCCGGATTAGCACTGAAAAGGAACTCGACAGAATCTGTACCGGTAGGGAAAAAACCTGACAGAAGCTCATGACGGATAATAAATTTGGATTTGGAAATTCCTAGTTGACTCAATACAGCCATTACTGAGTCTTCAATGATTTTAAAGGAGCCTTTCCTGTTAACAGTTAACTCATCGGCTTTTTCCTTTAGTTTGTTAACATTAATATCCAGCCTCCCTGTTAACTCATTGATCTGGGCGTCATAACCTGTGACCTGCTCAATCTTTTTTCCAAATGATTCTTTTAAGCAGATCAGTTCCCTTACAGAAGATACATGATGTTTCTGTTCCAGGCTGTAGATAAGGTTTAACCTGTCATTTAGCTGTTCTATCCGGTCAGGGTCATAATCCGTTTTCTCTGCCAAAATTTCCAGCTCGTCAAAAATATCTTTCAGCTCAATCTGACATACCTGTAATCTTTCAGCCATGGAGAGTGCATCATCAACATATTTGCCGGCACCGGAAAGCTTCTTGTGACATTCCCTGAGAATCTGAATAACTGAAAAATTCTCATTATCAAACATATTCAGCACTTCAGTAAATGAACTTTTTAGCTCTTCAGCATGGGTTAATTTTTCCAGTTCCGACTCCAACTCCTCCTGTTCATGCTCCACAAGTGCAGCACTATTAAGCTGATCATACTGAAACTGAAAATAATCCAGATCTGAAGATTCTTTTTCAGCTTTTTCCTGCAGTTCAGCTAACTCTTTTTTAAGAGAAATATACTCCGTAAAAAGGTCCCTGTATTCATCCAGTAACTTTCCTGAAGAAGCAACCGTATCGACCAGATCAAGCTGGAATTTCTGATTTGATAACTCGAGATTTTGATGTTGCGAATGAATATCGATAAGTTTCAAGCCGGCTTCACCCATTATTTTTAAAGTAACCGGCGTATCATTAATAAATGACCTTGACTTGCCTGAGGATGTGATCTCGCGACGAAAAATTGTCAGATCATCGTAATCAAGGTCATTCTTCTGAAAAAATTCACTGAGGTTATATTGCTTAATGTCAAAATGGCCTTCTACAATACATTTCTCATTCCTGTTCTTAAGTACAGACAGGTCAGCCCTGTTGCCAAGTATCAGTCCGAGAGCACCAAGAATAATTGATTTTCCGGCGCCGGTTTCACCGGTTACCGTGTTCAGACCTCTTTGAAATTCAACAGAGAGTTCATGGATAAGCGCATAGTTGGAAATAGTCAGCTTTTTAAGCATTTTCAATCACAGCTTTTTAAAAACCTTCGTTCTCTGCAATTTTTTGATATTTATTTCCATTTGAGGGGTCAACTTCATTTAAGATAGCCATGATCCGGTTTCTTTCATCAGGAAAAGATTTGGAAAAAACATTTACAAGTTCATCAGCTTTGGCATCAAAAAACATTTGCAGGATATAAATCGACGGGCGTCTCCTGAATACTTTCTGAATATCTCTCAGCGATTCTGCAATAACTGCTCTTCCCTCTTCCTGACGCTCTGTCATCATATCAAGCCCCAGCCGGTGATATGTATACATACAGGAACGAAAATCTGAATATGATTTATTAAGTATATTCTCTATCAACCAGTAACGGTTCCTTTCACTCTCAAATGCTTTCCATCCTTTCTCCCTTGCATTTTGTGAATTATTCACAATAGCCTGGGCTTTTTCAAAATATGGAGTTCCTCCTTCCGGTGAAAAGGTATCATAATCGAAACCCAGAACTATATAAGCATAAAAAGCAAGAATGTTAGTCAGGTTATCCCTGTTTGAAGTTTCATTAAATTCAAGTGGTTGAAACTCTACATACCGGCAATGAAAATCATTATCCTTGATATTGAGGATAGTTGTTTCATAGCTGGAATTAAAAACGGGGCGCGTCAGCTGTACCTGAATGGAACCTTTGAATTCATCAGCAGAAAATTGTTCCTCAAGCCTTATAAGAATATTACATCTTATCTTCTCGTCGTATTGATAAACATGTTCTGTCCACTTCCGGTTATTCATGAATTCATATATATCTGCCTGCATAGTCTGAAATAATTGCCTGTTGGCACCTTGCAGCTTTTGGGCAGAGACAGTCACATTACATCTCAGTTCCTGTGCCGATAAAGAGCTTAAGAACAATACACCGAAAACTATAGCAAATATTTGTTTCATAAAAATCCTTCAAAAAGGTAAAGTTACAAAAAATGACCCGAACAGGAAGAACATTAATCGATAAGTGAGATAATTTTATCCACTATATCAACTGCTGCTTCCCTCTTACTTTTTAACTCAAAAACCCGGATTTTGTTGTCTTTGTCTATAATAGTAATCTTATTAGTATCCACGTTAAAGCCTGCACCGGGGTCATTAAGTGAATTCAAAACAATGAAATCTAAATTTTTCCTTTTTAGCTTGTCTCTTGCATTATCTGTTTCACTGCAGGTTTCAAGGGCAAAACCGGCAAGAAGCTGGCCTTCCTTTTTTATCTTACCTAATTGGGCTGCAATATCCCTGGTTGGTTTGAGGTCCAGCAAAATTTTTCCTTTACCCCTTTTAGTCTTCTGAGCCTGTCTGCTCTCAGGTGTAAAATCTGACACGGCCGCCGCCATCACAGCTCCGTCACATCCAGGAAAATATTCAA
The DNA here is from genome assembly GCA_964495655.1 of uncultured Prolixibacteraceae bacterium. GTDB lineage: Bacteria > Bacteroidota > Bacteroidia > Bacteroidales > Prolixibacteraceae > JAAYJR01. Next base: position 27,860 of record CAZBWK010000051.1, read on the forward strand.
CACACTTATCATACATCTCACCTGCAGATTCGACCTTCAGGATTTTTATTCCGGGCGATGAGGCAGATATGCTTACAGGACCGGCAATCAGTAAAACCTCAGCTCCACATTTTGCAAGTTCCTCTGCGATTGCAAAACCCATTTTGCCGGATGAATAATTACCTATAAACCTTACAGGATCGATCATTTCATAAGTAGGCCCTGCCGTAACCAAAAACTTCCTATTCAGAAGTTTTTTTTTCCGGTTTAAATGATCTGCTAAAATGTCAACAATAACTTCAGGTTCCTGCAACCGCCCTCTGCCTTTAAGTCCGCTTGCAAGTTCACCTTCGGCAGGTTCAATTATAATATTCCCGTATTCTTTCAAGATACCTATATTCTTAATCGTGGAGGGGTGTTGGTACATATCCATGTCCATGGCAGGAGCCACAAAAACAGGGCATTTTGCAGACAAATAAGTGGTTATAAGCATATTATCAGCAATTCCACCTGCCATTTTCCCAATTGAAGATGCAGTGGCTGGAGCCACAACCATGGCATCTGCCCATAACCCAAGGTCAACATGACTGTGCCATGTTCCATCGTCAGAGGAAAAAAATTCACTGACAACCGGATTCCCCGAGATAGCTGCTAAGGTAACAGGGGTAATAAACTCCCTGCCTGAAGGCGTAATCACTACCTGCACCTCAGCCCCCTCTTTTATGAGAAGACGTAAAATTATAGCTGCCTTATAAGCAGCTATACTACCGGTAATGCCCAGAATTATTTTTTTTCCTTTAAGCCTCATTGGCTTCTTTTTAAATACCTTGCCTGCTCTCTTTACCTGGATTTCGATAATATATCTGATTCTCTTCCCATTCCTGGAAAGCAATAAGGGAAGGTTTGGGAAGACGTTCATAAAATTTGGATATCTCTATCTGCTCCCTGTTTTCGAAAATCTCCTCCAGGTTATCAGTAAAAGAGGCAAACTCCTGTAACTTCTGGTTTAATTCTTCCTTCAGTTCTGAAGAGATCTGATTTGCCCTTTTTGCCAGTATCATAACTGTTTCATACACATTTCCGGTCTCCCGTGTAAGTATATCCAAATCCCTCGGCACTGTAGTCAGAGCTGCTTTTGTTTTTTTGTAATCCATTTTCTAATTGATATTTGTTTCCTGCCCTGCATCGTAATTCAACAGATCTGCAAGGGTATTGTAAAATTTATCTATCTCTTTTCTATAACCACTCTCCGGATATTCATCCACGAAGGCAAAATATTCATCGAGGGCATTTGAAAGCCTTTCCTGCCTTTTATCCGCCACACTGTTTATGGCAAGAAGGTATTTTGATTTGAGCAACATATACATCAACTCCTCCCTGTATTGTGAGTCGGGATACTCTTTAAGGCTGTTTCCAATTGCAATAGCCGCAGCTTTATAGTTATCAAAATCATAGTAAAGCCTTGCGTTAAGATATGATTTATAAACCAGCTTTGACTTCAGTTCGTCGATAAGCCGGTTTGCCTCATCTACCCGATCACTATAAGGGTAAAGATTAATATATAACTGCAATGATTCGATTGCTTCCCTGGTAACTGACTGGTCAAGCCTGGCTTTTGGTGACAGCAGATAAGAGGAATAACCAACCATGAATTGAGATTCCTCATAATATTGGCTTCCCGGAAATTCTTTCACAATTGACCGGTAATAGTGCTTAGCCATAAGGTAATCTTTCTGTCCCATCATGCATTTTGCATAATAGTAATAGATCTGGTCTGCCCTGCTGGTCCCCCGATAAATATTTACCAATTCCTGAAAAAGACCGGCGGCTTTGGTATAATCACCCTCTTCAAAGTATTCAATGGCTTTCTTATACTTAAACTCATAGTCAGTACTTTTCATAATTTTATTGTAATCTCCGCACCGTGTCAGAGAAAACAATAATATTGCTCCTATACAAAAAATTCTCAATTTCATAAACATAGCGCAAAAATATATTTTTTTTATTTAAGAATAAGCCTGATTAAATGAATTTAACACATTTGTGAAAGTTTTAAAAAAGATTACATTTGTATTTCTAATTTTAAAAACAGATAAAGTGGATATATTTCAAAGAATACGAGTAAATCAGGGGGAACTTGGCCAACACATGAAAAAAGTCCATGGTTATTTTGCTTTCCCTAAACTGGAAGGAGAGATTAGCGCTCACATGAAATTCAGAGGGAAAGAGGTTCTCA
>CAZBWK010000052.1:0-29836 GCA_964495655.1 uncultured Prolixibacteraceae bacterium
CTTTATTATATCACTCTTGATCTTCGTTATGGATTTGTCATTCAGAAACATAATGAGTTTTATTTATGAATTGTTTTATTAACGGAAATCCTTAGGTCATTATGAGCGACAATAGTAAAAAATGGTATGTTCTTCGTGCAATTGGCGGAAAAGAGAAGAAAGTGAAGGAATATATCGAAAACGAAATCGCAAATGGGGATCTTAAGGGACTCGTTGAACAGGTTTTAATACCTACTGAGAAGGTTTATCAAATCAGGAATGGTAAAAAGATCAGCAAGGAAAGAAACTTTTTCCCGGGATATGTGCTGGTAGAGGCATCGTTAGTTGGCGAAGCAGAACATATTCTCAGAAACATTCCTAATGTTATCGGATTCCTTGGCGACACCAAAGGTGGGAATCCATTGCCTATGCGACAAAACGAGGTTAACAGGATTCTGGGAAAAGTAGATGAACTTGCCGAAACAGATGAAGAATTGAATATTCCTTTTGTTGTAGGAGAAACAGTAAAAGTGATCGACGGACCATTTAACGGCTTTAACGGAACTATTGAGGGAATCAATGAGGAGAAGAAAAAGCTGCAGGTAATGGTGAAGATCTTTGGACGTAAAACTCCTTTGGAGCTTAGCTTTATGCAGGTTGAAAAGGAATAAGAACGCGTTAATTTTAAATTATGGCAAAAGAAGTTGCTGGATTAATTAAATTACAGATTAAGGGTGGTGCGGCAAATCCGTCACCACCGGTGGGGCCGGCACTTGGTGCCAAAGGTGTTAATATAATGCAGTTTTGCAAACAGTTTAACGGCCGTACACAGGAACAGGCAGGGAAATTATTACCTGTTATCATAACTGTTTACAGTGACAAGTCGTTCGATTTTATTATTAAACAACCACCCGTAGCCGTTCAGTTGCTGGAGGCATCAAAAGCAAAAAAAGGGTCTTCTGAACCACATGTCAATAAGGTGGCTTCAGTGACCTGGGATCAGGTAAAACAGATCGCTGAATCTAAAATGATTGACCTGAACTGCTTTACTGTTGAGTCGGCAATGAAAATGGTGGCCGGTACCGCCAGAAGTATGGGAATTGCCCTGAAAGGCACTTCACCATTCAATAATTAAATAAAATTTCTAAGATGGGCAGAATTACGAAAAACAAAAAAGCTTCTCTGGGAAAACTTGAAAAAGGCAGATTGTACTCCATTGATGAAGCTTCGGAGTTGGTTAAAGAGATTACTTACACCAAATTCGATGCATCAGTTGATTTGGACGTAAGACTGGGGGTTGATCCAAGAAAAGCTAACCAGATGGTTAGAGGCGTAGTTTCGTTACCCCATGGAACTGGTAAAGAGGTTCGTGTTTTAGCTTTGGTGACTCCTGACAAGGAGGAAGAAGCAAAAGAAGCCGGAGCTGATTTTGTTGGTTTGGATGATTATATTGAAAAAATAAAAGGGGGTTGGACCGATGTTGATGTGGTGATTACCATGCCGCCTGTTATGGGTAAGGTAGGCCAGTTAGGCCGTGTTCTTGGTCCCCGCGGACTGATGCCTAATCCCAAAAGCGGTACTGTGACCATGGAGGTCGGTAAAGCTGTCAAAGAGGTTAAACAGGGCAAAATTGACTTTAAAGTTGATAAGTTCGGTATTGTTCACACCTCAATTGGCAAGGTATCATTTGCTCCTGAAAAAATTAAGGAGAATGCGATAGAGTTTATCCATACTATTCAAAAATTGAAACCAACAGCAGCAAAAGGTTCTTATATAAGGAGCATTTATCTTTCCAGTACCATGAGCCCTGGTATTAAAGTTGAACCAAAGTCAGTGACTGACTAAAACAGTGTAAAAATGAAAAGTGCAGATAAGCAAGTTTTAATCAATAATTTAAAGGAACAAATTGATTCGTACAGCCATTTTTACCTGACTGACATTAGTGGTTTGAATGCTGCTGATACCAGTGATTTGAGAAGATTATGCTATAAGCAGGATGTAAAACTGGTTGTTGCGAAAAATACTTTATTACGTAAAGCTCTTGAAAATTCAGGCAAAAATGCCGAAGAACTTTACGGTGCGCTTAAGGGAAACACATCGGTAATGTTTACCGAAGTCGGCAATTCTCCTGCCAAACTGATCAAAGAGTTCAGAAAAAAACACAAGAGGCCTGTTCTGAAGGCTGCGTTTGTTGAAGAATCAGTTTACATGGGAGAAGAACAGCTCGATGCACTGATAGCAGTGAAATCGAAAAATGAGCTTATTGCTGATGTTGTGGCTCTCTTGCAATCACCAATGCAGACATTGCTCTCGCAATTGCAAAGTGGTGGTAATACTATACACGGTGTGCTTGAAACACTGAAAGAAAAAGAGTAATTTATTATTGAAATAATTTTTTAAAACAAGTCAAAATGGCAGATTTAATACAGCTTGCAGAGGAGTTGGTAAACTTAACTGTTAAAGAGGTTAATGAATTAGCTGGGATCCTTAAGGATAAATATGGAATAGAACCTGCTGCTGCAGCAGTTGCAGTCGCCGGACCGGCAGCTGCAGGCAGTGAAGGCGAAGCCGTAGCAGAACAAACTGAATTTGATGTTGTCCTTAAAGCGGCCGGTCAATCAAAACTGGCAGTAGTTAAACTCGTAAAAGAATTAACCGGGTTAGGCCTTAAAGAGGCTAAAGCAGTGGTTGATGAAGCTCCCAAAGCAATAAAGGAAAAAGTTTCCAAAGAAGAAGCTGAAGCTCTTAAAAATCAGCTGGAAGAAGCTGGAGCTGAAGTAGAAGTTAAATAATCACAATCCGGCCTGATAAAGGTTGTATGGGGGATGTATCAAAATAGAAATATCACAACGATATTTCTTTATTTAGAAGTCGTATTTCACAGTTTAACTTAGTGTTAATGAAAAATCCTTAAATTAATTAAGTAATTTTATGAAAGGTTTAAAAACGACTTTTGATACATCTCCCTGTTTGTGTATTTATATTTTATATAATTAACCTGTATAAATACATGTCAGTTATAACAAAAAACGAGAGAATTAATTTTTCTTCAACGCAAACCAGGTTTGATTATCCTGACTTTCTGGAAGTACAAATTAAATCATTTAAAGATTTTTTTCAGTTAAATACTACTCCTGAACAACGAAAGGAGGAGGGGTTATACCGTGTATTTCAGGAGAATTTTCCGATAACAGATACACGGAATAATTTTGTGCTGGAATTTATCGATTACCAGGTTGATCCGCCAAGATACTCAATCATAGAGTGTATTGAAAGAGGATTGACTTATAGCGTACCTGTTAAGGCAAAGTTGAAACTTTATTGTACTGACCCGGAACATGAGGATTTCGATACGGTTGTTCAGGATGTTTATCTTGGTACGGTGCCGTATATGACAGATAAAGGGACTTTCATTATCAATGGCGCTGAAAGAGTGATCGTTTCGCAGTTGCACAGGTCTCCCGGGGTATTTTTCGGACAAAGCCTGCATGCTAACGGAACAAAGCTTTATTCTGCCCGTATTATCCCTTTTAAGGGTTCCTGGATAGAATTTGCAACAGATATTAACAGTGTAATGTTCGCCTATATCGACAGGAAGAAAAAACTTCCCGTTACTACTCTTTTGCGTGCTATAGGATACGAAAGCGATAAAGATATTCTTGAAATATTCAATCTTGCTGATGAAATAAAGGTTTCCAGAAGCGGCCTCAAAAAAGTAATTGGGAGAAAGCTTGCTGCACGTGTTTTGAAATCATGGGTCGAAGATTTCGTAGATGAGGATACAGGCGAAGTTGTTTCTATTGAGAGAAACGAAGTTATAATTGATCGTGAAACTGTTCTTGAGGATGATCATATCGATGATATAATTGAATCGGGTGTCAAGACAATCCTGATTCATAAAGATGATCAGAGACAACAGGATTTTGCAATCATTTACAATACGTTGCAAAAAGATCCGTGTAATTCAGAAAAAGAGGCAGTACTGCATATTTACAGGCAGCTGAGGAATGCCGAGCCACCCGACGAAGCAACAGCGAGGGATGTAATCGATAAGCTGTTTTTCTCGGATAAAAGATATGATCTTGGTGAGGTCGGACGTTACAGGATCAACAGGAAACTTGGGCTTGAGGTTGACTCGGAGATCAGGGTTCTTACAAGAGAAGATATCATTGAGATAATCAGATACCTGATTCAGCTGGTTAACTCCAAAACAGATGTCGATGATATAGATCACCTTAGCAACAGGCGCGTACGTACTGTTGGTGAACAAATGTTCAACCAGTTTGGTATCGGTCTGGCCAGAATGGCGCGTACTATTCGTGAAAGGATGAATGTGCGTGACAATGAGGTCTTTACACCAATAGACCTTATTAATTCAAAAACACTCTCTTCGGTTATCAATTCTTTCTTCGGTACCAATGCATTGTCGCAGTTCATGGATCAGACCAATCCATTGGCTGAGATGACCCATAAGAGAAGGATGTCTGCACTTGGTCCGGGAGGATTGTCGAGAGAACGGGCAGGGTTTGAGGTGAGGGATGTGCATTATACACATTACGGAAGACTTTGTCCGATCGAAACCCCAGAAGGGCCAAATATCGGACTTATATCTTCATTATGCGTATTTGCAAAGATAAACGATCTGGGTTTTATTGCAACTCCCTACCGGAGAGTTAAGGAAGGCAGGGTAGACCTCTCTGATGAGGGGACAGTTTACCTGACAGCTGAGGAGGAAGAGGGACAGATCATAGCACAGGCAAATGCTCCTATCAATTCTGACGGCTTTTTTATCAACCAGAAGGTTAAATCAAGGCTTGACGGCGATTATCCTCTAATCGACAAGGAGGAGGTGAACCTTATGGATGTGGGTCCGAACCAGATCGCATCTGTGGCTGCTTCACTGATCTCTTTCCTTGAACACGATGATGCTAACCGTGCGTTGATGGGGTCTAACATGATGAGGCAGGCCGTTCCGTTGCTTAGACCTGAAACACCTATTGTAGGAACGGGGTTGGAAGGAATCACTGCATCCGATTCAAGGGTTATGATAAAAGCAGATTTTGACGGTGTAGTTGAATATGTTGATTCAACCCGGATAATTGTCCGTTACGACGTTACTGATGATGACCGGTTTGTAAGTTTCGACCCCGAGGTGGTAACGTATGAACTGTCGAAATATGCCAAAACAAATCAGGGAACCACAATAGATCTTAAACCGATTGTTTCAAAAGGTGACAGGATCACTAAAGGGCAGATTTTAACAGAGGGTTATGCTACACAAAACGGAGAGCTTGCCCTGGGAAGAAACCTGATGGTGGCTTTTATGCCCTGGCAGGGATACAACTATGAGGATGCCATAGTGGTTTCTGAACGCATTGTAAGAGAAGATATTTTTACATCGGTTCATGTCGATGAGTACAGCCTGGAGGTAAGGGATACAAAAAGGGGACTGGAAGAGTTTACTTCTGACATTCCCAATGTCAGTGAGGAGGCTACAAAGAATCTTGATGAAAATGGCCTGATCAGGATTGGAGCTGATGTAAAACCCGGTGATATTCTCATTGGAAAGATCACTCCGAAAGGAGAATCTGACCCTTCACCGGAGGAAAAATTGTTAAGGGCAATTTTTGGAGATAAAGCAGGTGATGTAAAAGATGCATCGCTGAAGGCAACTCCCTCGTTAACAGGTATAGTTATCGACAAAAAGTTGTTTTCCAGGATAGGGAAAGAGAAGAAGGGGAAAAATGCAACAAAGGTGATGCTTGACCAGATAGACGAAAAGTTTGACAAAGAGATATCTGCATTGCGTTCGAGACTGGAAGATAAACTTTTTGCACTTGTCAGCGGGAAAACCTCCCAGGGGGTAAAAGATTTTTATGGCGCGGAGGTTATCTCAAAAGGGGTAAAGTTTACATTGAAGCAGTTACAGGAGATTGATTATCTGACGATCAACCCGTCTAAATGGACTACGGATAAAGGTAAAAATGATCTGATCTTCAGAGTGATCAATAATTATATAATGAAGTATAAAGAGGCAGAAGCGCTTGCCCGTCGCGACAGGTACAATGTTACGATAGGAGATGAGCTTCCTCCGGGGATAATTCAACTGGCAAAGGTCTTTATTGCAAAGAAACGTAAGCTTCAGATCGGTGATAAAATGGCCGGCCGGCATGGAAATAAAGGTATTGTTTCCCGTGTTGTCCGGCAGGAAGATATGCCGTTCCTTGCAGACGGAACTCCGGTCGATATTGTTCTCAATCCATTGGGTGTGCCTTCCAGGATGAACCTGGGACAGATCTATGAGACAGTTCTCGGTTGGGCAGGACAAAAACTGGGGCTTAAATTTTCAACTCCGATATTCGATGGCGCTTCTCTCGAACAAATAACTGGATATACTGATCAGGCAGAGTTGCCCAGGTATGGAAGAACAGTCCTCTACGACGGTGAAACAGGCGAACCTTTTGATCAGCATGCCACTGTGGGGATTATTTATATGATGAAGCTCGGGCACATGGTTGAAGATAAGATGCATGCCCGTTCGATAGGGCCTTATTCACTGATTACACAACAGCCACTGGGCGGTAAAGCACAGTTTGGCGGACAAAGATTTGGTGAAATGGAAGTTTGGGCTCTCGAAGCATTTGGCGCTTCTCATATTCTCCAGGAGATACTTACTGTAAAATCAGACGATGTTATGGGTCGTGCAAAGGCATACGAAACAATTGTCAAAGGAGAGCCGATGCCACAACCCGGAATTCCCGAATCACTTAATGTACTGTTGCACGAATTAAGGGGACTGGGGCTCAGTATACGAATGGAATAGAAGCTTTAGCGTGTTGTAAACGTGTTCGGTTTTAATGAATATTTATTACAATTATGGCATTCAGAAAAGAAAACAAAGTAAAAGGTGGATTTTCAAAAATTTCTATAAGCCTTTCCTCTCCGGAAGAAATTCTGGAAAGATCTTATGGAGAGGTTTTAAAACCTGAAACAATAAACTACAGAACCTATAAACCTGAACGCGATGGTTTGTTTTGCGAGCGTATATTCGGACCTGTAAAAGATTACGAATGTCATTGCGGTAAGTATAAGCGCATCAGATATAAAGGTATAGTTTGCGACCGGTGCGGTGTGGAAGTGACGGAAAAGAAGGTGAGACGTGAGCGGATGGGGCATATTGCCCTGGTAGTGCCTGTTGCTCATATATGGTATTTCCGTTCTCTTCCTAATAAAATAGGATACCTGCTTGGTTTGCCAACCAAAAAGCTCGATTCAATAATATATTACGAAAGATATGCAGTTATAAATCCGGGTGTGAAAGCATCCGACGGGGTTAAAGAGCTTGATTTTCTGACGGAAGAGGAGTATTTGGATATCGTTGATACGCTTCCGAAAGAGAATTCACTTCTCGATGATGACGACCCTAATAAATTTATTGCAAAAATGGGGGCCGAAGCTCTGTTTGACATACTTCGGAGACTTGATCTTGATAATCTTTCCTACACTTTAAGGCACAAAGCCAATACCGAAACTTCGCAGCAGAGAAAGAATGAAGCATTGAAACGACTGCAGGTTGTGGAAGCATTCAGGGCAAGCAAGAGCCTTAATCATCCCGAATGGATGATCGTAAGAGTGGTGCCTGTTATACCACCCGACCTGCGGCCTTTGGTTCCACTCGACGGAGGCAGGTTTGCCACATCCGACCTTAATGACCTCTACCGGAGAGTTATTATACGAAATAACCGGCTGAAGAGGCTGATAGAGATAAAGGCCCCTGAAGTTATTCTCAGGAATGAAAAAAGAATGCTGCAGGAAGCTGTGGATTCACTGTTTGACAATTCCCGGAAGGTAAATGCTGTAAAAACTGAAAATAACAGAGCGCTGAAATCACTTTCCGACAGTTTAAAAGGTAAACAGGGCCGTTTCAGGCAGAACCTGCTGGGCAAAAGGGTCGACTATTCTGCCCGTTCTGTAATTGTGGTTGGGCCGAAACTTAAACTTCATGAATGCGGCCTCCCTAAGGATATGGCGGCTGAGCTTTATAAACCTTTTGTTATCCGTAAGCTTATCGAGAGGGGAATTGTAAAGACAGTAAAATCTGCAAAGAAGATAGTTGACAGGAAAGACCCTGTAGTATGGGAGATACTTGAAAATGTATTGAAGGGACATCCTGTTATGCTGAACCGTGCTCCTACTCTCCACCGCCTTTCAATCCAGGCATTTCAGCCGGTTATGATTGAAGGGAAGGCTATTCAGCTTCACCCGCTGGTTTGTACAGGGTTCAATGCCGACTTCGACGGCGACCAGATGGCAGTGCACCTTCCGTTAGGAAATGCAGCTATCCTTGAAGCCCAGTTGCTTATGCTTTCATCTCATAACCTTCTTAATCCTGCCAACGGAGCCCCAATCCATGTGCCTTCGCAGGATATGGTGCTGGGACTCTATTATATGACCAAGCAAAGAGAAGGTTCAAAAGGTGAGGGTATGACATTCTATTCTCCCGAAGAGGTTACTATTGCATATTCTGAAAGGGTGGTCGGACTTCATGCTATCGTAAAAGTAAAAGTTGAGGATATCGACGAAAATGGTGAATTTTTTAAACATATCATCGAGACTACAGTAGGGAGAGTGATATTTAATGAATATGTTCCCCGTAAAGTAGGATACATCAACCAGTTACTTACAAAAAAATCGTTAAGGTCAATTATTTCTGACGTTTTTAATAAATGCGGAAATGCAGAAACCGTGGCTTTCCTGGATGCTATTAAAGACCTTGGTTATTACATGGCTTACAGGGGCGGATTGTCTTTTAACCTTGATGACGTTATAGTTCCTGCGGATAAACAAACTATTGTAGATAGTGGTTACCTGGAGGTTGAAGAGGTTGTCGGTAACTATAACATGGGCTTTATTACCAATAACGAAAGGTATAACCAGGTTATTGATATCTGGACTCATGCCAACTCCAAACTTACCTATTCAGTTATGAAGACCCTGAGCACAGATAAACAGGGCTTTAATTCCATATATATGATGCTCGACTCGGGAGCAAGGGGATCGAAAGAGCAGATCAGGCAGCTATGTGGTATGAGAGGTTTGATGGCCAAACCTCAAAAATCTGGATCAACAGGTTCGCAGATCATCGAAAACCCGATTCTGGCTAATTTTAAAGAGGGATTATCTGTTCTGGAATATTTTATATCAACCCATGGAGCTCGTAAGGGTTTGGCTGATACCGCATTGAAAACAGCTGATGCAGGTTATCTTACCCGCCGGCTTGTTGATGTTTCGCAGGATGTGATTATTTCTGAAGAGGACTGTGGTACATTAAGGGGAATAGTTGCAACTGCAATAAAAAATAATGAAGAGATTGTTGCTTCCCTTTATGAAAGGATCATTGGCAGGACCTCAGTTCACGATATTTACCATCCTCTTAACGGCGATCTTATTGTGAAATCTGGAGGTGAGATCACTGAAGGGGTTGCTGCAGCCATTGAAGACTCACCAATTGAAAGTATTGAAATCCGTTCGGTGCTTACCTGTGAATCGCAGGTCGGGGTTTGTACTAAATGTTATGGCAGAAATCTTGCAACCGGTAAAATGGTACAGAAAGGGGAATCTGTCGGAGTAATTGCCGCCCAGTCTATTGGTGAACCGGGTACACAGCTGACGCTTCGTACTTTCCACGTTGGTGGTATTGCAGGAAACATTTCAGCTCAATCAGAAATTGAAGCCCGCTATGATGGTATTGTCGAAATAGATGAGTTGCGTTCGGTCAACCTGAAAAATGAAGAGGGTAAATCTGTCGACGTCGTTGTCAGCCGTCTTGCAGAACTGAAGATTATTGACAGAAATACTCAAATTCCTCTATCAACGCATTCACTTCCTTATGGTTCAAAGCTATATGTTAAGAATGGTGAGGAGATCAGGAAAGGAAAACTGATTTGTGAATGGGATCCGTTTAACGGTGTCATTATTACGGAGTTTGACGGTAAAATTGAGTTTGAGCATCTCGTCGAAGGAGTTACTTACCGTGAAGAGTCTGATGAACAGACCGGTTATAGCGAAAAGGTAATTATAGAGACCAGGGATAAAACCAAAAATCCTACTTTAAGGATATTGGATAAAGATGGTGTTCCGATACGTTCTTATAACCTGCCTGTGGGTGGCCACATTTCAGTCACAGAAGGACAGAAGGTCAATGCCGGTATTGTTTTGGTTAAAATACCCAGGGCTGCCGGGAAAGCAGGTGACATTACAGGTGGTTTGCCACGGGTTACAGAGTTATTTGAAGCACGTAATCCGTCTAACCCTGCAATTGTATCAGAGATTGACGGTGAAGTTTCACTGGGCAAAATAAAAAGAGGAAACCGCGAGATCATTATCACTTCAAAGACTGACAATATTAAGAAATATCTTGTTCCTCTGTCAAAACAGATACTTGTACAGGAGAATGACTATATCAGGGCCGGTATTCCCTTATCTGACGGTGCAATTACTCCTTCAGACATTTTGGCGATCAAGGGTCCTACCGCTGTTCAGGAATATATTCTGAATGAAGTCCAGGATGTTTACCGCATGCAGGGTGTTAAGATTAATGATAAACACTTCGAGGTTATCATTCGCCAGATGATGAGAAAAGTAGAGATTGAAGATCCGGGTGATACGCGGTTCCTTGAGAAACAGGTGGTTGATAAAAATGAGTTCATTTCTGAAAATGACTGGATCTGGAATAAGAAGGTTGTTATTGACCCGGGAGATTCAGAAGGACTCAAGGCAGGCCAGATCATCTCCTCCAGAAGACTGAGAGATGAGAACTCACAGTTGAGAAGGAAAGATAAAAAGCTGGTTGAATCCAGGGATGCTATTCCTGCTACATCCAGCCAGATCCTGCAGGGTATTACAAGAGCAGCGCTTCAGACAAGAAGCTGGCTTTCGGCAGCCTCTTTCCAGGAAACTACTAAAGTCCTTAATGAGGCGGCCATTAATGGTAAAACAGATTTTCTTGACGGACTGAAGGAGAATGTTATTTGCGGACATCTGATTCCTGCAGGTACCGGACTGAAAGAGTATAAAAACCTTATTGTCGGTTCGAGGGAAGAGTATGACCGGATGATCGAAATGAAAAAGAGTATATAAAAAATATTATCATGGATGATTCAAAGAAAAAGCAACAGTTGAATATTGAACTTAATGAGGAGATTGCACAGGGGATATATTCTAATCTTGCTGTAATAACCCATTCTACTTCGGAGTTTATAATTGACTTTATAAGGATAATGCCAGGTATTCCGAAAGCAAATGTAAAGTCCAGGGTGATACTCACTCCTGAACATGCAAAACGTTTGTTATTAGCGTTGCAGGATAATATTAAAAAATATGAGGCTGTTCACGGCCCGATAAAAAATATCAGGCCGGGATCTGATCCGTCCATGCCGCCGTTAACTTTTGGAGGTCCCACAGCCCAGGCGTAATTACGGCTGTTGAATTACGGGAGCTGCCTGATGATTATATAAACCATCAGGCAGCTTTTTATTAATATAGTTCGGGTATTGAAAGGTATCTTTCGCCGTGATCATATGCAAATGTTAATATACGAGACCCTTTGGGTAATTCAGGAATCTTTTTTGCCACTGCCGCCAGAGAGGCTCCAGATGATATTCCGATAAACAAACCCTCCATCTTTGCTGCTTTTTTCGCATATTCAAATGCCTCCTCTTTCGAAACTGTAATGGTTCCGTCGAGTAGTTCTGTTTTGAGGTTTTCAGGTATAAAACCTGCACCTATTCCCTGTATTTTATGTGGACCGGGCTGACCTCCGCTGATTACCGGACTGTCGGACGGTTCGACAGCAAAGACCCTGATTTCAGGAAATCTTTTCTTAAGTACTTCTGCTGTGCCGCTAATATGGCCACCTGTACCGACACCGGAAATCAAATAATCAAGTCCCCCGGGAAAATCATTTAAGATCTCTTCTGCTGTTTTTTTTCGGTGAACATCAATATTTGACGGATTTGAAAACTGAAGTGGTATCCATGCATGGCCGATCTCTGATGCCAGCTCCCGGGCTTTTGCAATTGAGCCGTTCATGCCTTGTTCTTTGGGAGTAAGCACCAGTTCTGCCCCCATGGCATCCAATACCCGGCGCCTTTCCAATGTCATAGATTCGGGCATGGTCAGAATTAAGCGGTAGCCCTTTACTGCTGCCACCATCGCAAGCCCGATACCTGTATTTCCCGATGTAGGTTCTATTATCACCGAACCTGGTTTTAAAATTCCCTGTTTTTCTGCATCTTCTACCATAGCAAGGGCAATCCGGTCTTTTATACTTCCCCCGGGATTTGTTTTTTCCACTTTTACCCAAACTTCATAACCGTCAGGATAAAGCCGGTTGATCCTTACATGGGGTGTGTTACCGATAGTCTCTAAAATGTTGTTGGCTTTCATCTGTTTAAAATTTTATAATTATTTGTAAATAAATTAAAAATTTGAGAACCCGGATTTAACCGGAACGCTCGTTTCATATGATTAAAATTGGCTAAAAAAAAAGCCTTCCCGGTCGAAGGAAGGCTTTTCTGTTTATTAATAAAAATTATTATCATTCAAAATATGAAAAACACCTTCCCCTCTGTCACAGGACAGCAACAAATCATGGTATTTACGGTGTTGTTCATATAAAATTCTGAATCTGATTAATGAAAAAAAATATCAAATAGTATTAAGATAGCTGTAGCTTCTTAATTTCACCAGCAAGATAAGTAAATTTTGGAATTTTATAAACAGAAGAGCAAATATATTCTGAATAATTTTAAAAATTTAAAATATATATAAATAATCCGGACTCTTTAGTCAGTTATTATACCTGATCCACTTGATCACCTCCTTAAAAGTTATCTTTTTACCATACAGCAATAAACCTGTTTTATATATTTTTGCAGCGATCCATATTGCCCCGGCTGTGCTTATTAAGAGGAGAAACATAGAAAGCAGCAGTTCCCATGTCGGAATGTCATAAGGAATACGAGCCAACATGGCAACCGGAGAGGTCAGGGGAATCATTGAACCCCAGAATGCTACCTGCCCTTCAGGATTTCTTGCTATAGGGAACAGAAGCATAATGGAAAGGATAAGTGGAATTGTGATCGGGAAAACAAGTTGCTGTGAATCTTCATCATTGTCTACAGCAGCTCCGACAGCTCCCAGAAGGGAACTGTACAACAGGTAACCTGCAAGGAAATAGAATATGAAAGAGAAAACAATAAGCCCGATATTCAGATTGCCAATCATCTCTAATGTATCGGTCAGGATTGACTGATCGGCAACATGGGAGAGCTGATTGTTAATGTGTTGTTGATTTTCCATAATGTTTTGTCCCATTTCGATCGTTTTCCCGGAAATCAACACTCCCGGCACAATTATCATGGCCACTGACCCTATAAATACCCATATAGCGACCTGTGTAAGGCCTACAAGTGCAGTTCCTGCAATTTTTCCGGCCATGAGCTGAATAGGTTTTACCGAAGATATGATTACTTCAACAATGCGGGATTTTTTCTCTTCCATAACGCTGCGCATAACCATTGAACCATACATAAATACAAAAAAGTATATAAGGAAACCCATCGTATAACTTGCAATGAATGCAATTTCCGATGAACTTTTAGTGGTTTCCCCGGTATCGGTTATTTTCAGAGTATTCACCTTTACGGGAGTTCTCGTGGCAGCAAGCCGCTCCTCAAGGTCTGGTATCCCGGTTTCTGAGATTATTTTTTTTCGTTTATCATTTTCGATCAGACGGCTGAGCTTCATCTCAATCTGCTCTGAAAGCTCAATAGGTATCTGTTTGTCAGAAATCAGTTGTGCTGTCCCTGTGGAGTAGATGTTTTCGGGAATATGAAGGAGAGCATAAAATTCACTCTCTTTAAGGTTTGATTTTATCTGTTCATATTCTGAAGAAGGAATAAAATGAAATTTAGTAAAACCTTCAGTGTTATCAAGAGCACCCAGGAAGAGGGCTGATCCGTCATAAACAGCTATTAAACGCTCTTGTTTGTCTGTTTTTACAGACAGCCATATCATCAGTGCGAACATCCCTGCAAAAAGTAATGGTACCAGTAATGTTAAAATGATAAATGACTTTTTGGTTACTCTTTTCAGGTACTCCTGTTTTAATATTAACAGTGTCTTATTCATAGCTTTTAATTTGAGGGTTTATCTTCCTGAACAGCTTTAATAAATACATCATTCATTCCCGGAATGATTTCTCTGAAGGTTATAACATCTGCAACCGCGATTATTTCCTTCAGTAACTGATTGCCTGCATCTTTTTCAGGGTTTTGAATAGTTATCCTGTTCCTGTTATCCTCCTTAAAATGGTCTAATATTTTATAGCGGTTCCCTAAAGCGGCGAACAGAATGCCGGGTTCACCTTTATAAGTTATTTCAAAGAGGTTTGACTTATATTTTTCGCGGATCTCATTTGTTGGTCCGTCAACTATTTTAACCGATTTATTTATGAGTGCAATATGGTCGCATAACTCTTCAACTGAAGCCATGTTATGAGTTGAGAATATTATTGTTGCCCCTTTTTCCCGCAGTTCAAGTATTTCATTTTTCAGAAGAGTCGCATTGATCGGATCAAATCCGCTGAATGGTTCATCAAAAATCAGAAGTTTTGGGTTATGTGCTACTGTAGTGATAAACTGAACTTTTTGCTGCATCCCTTTTGAGAGTTCTTCAATTTTTTTATTCCACCAATCAGGGATTCCAAATTTTATAAACCACTTTTTCAGCGATTCAACAGCATCATGTTTGCTAAGCCCTTTTAGCCGGGCCAGATAAACAGCCTGTTCTCCTATTTTCATTTTTTGATATAATCCCCTCTCTTCAGGCAGGTATCCTATAAGGGAAACATCGGAAGATCTCATTTTTCTTCCCTCAAGGTATATTTCGCCAGAATCGGGTGCAGTTATCTGGTTTATAATCCGTATAAGGGTTGTTTTCCCTGCTCCGTTAGGGCCCAGGAGCCCGAAGATGCTCTGTTTTTTTACTGTGATACTGACATCAGTCAGGGCTTTGGCCGAGGCAAAAACTTTATTTATATTACTTGTTGTGAAAAATTCCATTAGCTGTTATTTTTGACTTATTTTTATTATTCGAAAATAATCCTTTTTAATATCAGATAAAAGCATATTATATCATGAGTTTGTTACATTTTTGCAGTTATTAATGAGTTTAGTATAAAATGGGCGCGAAGCGCCGTTTAAAATCCAACCCATTAATTATTTTTTAATATTCTGACGTTTTCAGATAAAGATTTTTTGCATCTATGAAGAATCTGTTTTTATATATCTTTTTATTGCTGGTTGTAAGGGTTAATGGTAATTCACAGGAAAGCAGACATGAATACAGCCAGGTCGTACGCGGCATGGTTGTCGATAAACATACACAGTCGCCCCTTCCGGGGGCCAATGTGGTTTTACGTGGAGTTGAACCTCTGAAGGGAACTATTTCTGACGATACCGGAGAATTCAGGATGGAGGATGTCCCCCTGGGACGGCACAGGGTTGAGGTCAGCTTTGTAGGTTATCATATTGCTTATATAAATAACATAGTAGTTAATTCAGCCAGGGAGACAATTCTTTTTATAGAACTGGAGCAGAAGGTAGAAACCACAGATGAGGTTATCGTTCTTGGTAATTCACGTAAAGGTTTGGCAATAAACAAGATGGCCAGTGTTAGTGCACGCACTTTTACTGTTGAGGAGGCTGCCCGTTATGCGGGAAGTCGTGAAGATGTGGCAAGGATGGCTGTCAATTTTGCCGGAGTGTCGGGAGCTAACGACCAGAGAAATGATATAATTGTCAGAGGCAATACACCGGGAGGTGTGCTTTGGAGACTTGAGGGTGTTGATATTCCCAATCCAAACCACTTTGCAGCATCAGGAACCACTGGAGGTCCGGTAGGGATGCTTAATAATAATACTCTTCGGAACTCGGACTTTTTTACAGGCGCTTTTCCTGCAGAGTTTGCCAATGTGTTTTCCGGTGCATTTGACCTCAATATGAGAGAGGGGAACAATGAAAAATATGAATTTATGGGACAGGCCGGGTTCAACGGTTTTGAACTTGGCGCAGAAGGGCCTTTTAAAGAAGGGAGTAAAAGCTCTTTTCTTGCAAACTACAGGTATTCCACATTGCAGATTTTTGATCTGCTTGGTATAAGCTTCGGTACGACAGGGATCCCTAAATACCAGGATTTAAGCTGTAAATTGAATTTCCCTTTAACAAAAGGGAGGCTGAGCTGGTTTGCACTTGCAGGTATTAGCAGTATTGCTATGCTGGACAGTGAAAAGAGCGAATCAGATCTTTTTTCTTTCGAAGGCACTGATATTATCAATGGTTCCAACTCTGTTGCCACCGGAGTGAATTATTCAAGGTTTCACGGTGGTAATGCATACAGCAGGTTTATTTTATCTTATGTGAATCAGAATGCTACAACAGAAATTGATGAATTCAGATCTGGCCGGTCTGCTGTTCCTTTTTACAGAGAAAATAATCTGGAGGAACGGGTAACATTTAAGTATTTGTTCAATATAAAAATGAACCGCCGCCTTTGGATGCAATCAGGACTTACCCTCGACAGATTTGGTTACAAGCTGAATGCCAGGCAATGGAAAGAGGAAGATGATAAGTGGTTGCCCGTTCTCAACAGTAGCAGGACATTTCCTGAAGGTCCCAATCTATATCGGATATTTACCCAGATTGCTTATAAATTTTCCGATTTTTTTGAAATTAAACCGGGAATTAATTTTATATACTTCGGATTAAATGATACCTATAGTGCCGAACCCCGGTTTGGCCTCAGCTGGAAGACAGGCAACCGGACAAGTATAAATGCCGGATACGGTAAACATTCAAAGATCCAGTCAATGGCTACATATTTTCTTGAAACGGTTTTCAGCGACGGTACAGTCATACTGACAAATAAAGATCTGGGTCTTACATCTGCCCGCCACTGGGTTCTGGGATTTGATGCAATGGCAGGTGAGCACTTCAGAATAAAAACGGAAGCCTATTATCAATATCTTTATAATGTTCCCGTTGAAAGGCAACCTTCTTATTACAGTATGCTGAATACCGGCGCTGAATGGGGACTTAACACACGTGATTTTTTGATTAACGGAGGAAAGGGATGGAATTACGGCCTTGAGCTGACTTTAGAAAAATTTTATCACAATAATTACTATTTTCTTACGACCTTTTCCCTCTTTGATTCCAGGTATACAGGCAGTGACAATATAAAAAGGAACACAGCATTTAATGGTAATTTTGTTTTTAACACTCTTGCCGGCAGGGAGTTCCCGATAGATGGCAATTCTGCCCTGGTGTTTGATCTGAAAATTACATGGGCAGGAGGTAAGAGATATATTCCGGTCGATATGGAGGCATCCCGGCAAAACAACGGATCATTTGGCACGGTCTATTTTGAAGATCAGGCATATTCCAGACAGTTCCCCGATTACTTCAAGTCAGATATAAAAATAGGTTATCGCAGGAATGGTGAAAAAGTGTCTCAGCTTTGGGAGTTTTATCTGGAGAATGCAACCAATCATAAAAATCCGCTGACACAGACATACAGCAGAAGGGAAGATGCTGTTATCAATATTAACCAGCTTGGCATCTTTCCCCTGTTTAATTACAGGATATATTTTTAGTCAGGTATTCAGCTACTCTCTTTTATTGGCTTTTTGATTTGTCACTCTGTTTATTAAGGCTTTCGGTAAGTTTTCTTACCAGTTTCATATTGTCGAAGAATTCTTTGGCTATTACTCTGATTATGGTATATGTTGGTATTGCCAGGAACATTCCCAACACCCCTGCAAGGCTTCCTGCAGCCATAATAACAAGAAAGATCTCCAGCGGGTGTGCTTTGACGCTGCTGGAGTAAATGAGAGGCTGGAAGAGTACATTATCAATGATTTGTACAGAGATAAATACAATTATCATCATACCAAGTAAAGGCAGGGTATGATCCATGAAATTTGCATTGATATTAAGGGCAGCGCCAATTAGCAGTCCGATAAAAGCTCCCATCCACGGCCCCAGGTATGGAATTACGTTAAAGAGGCCGCAGAACAGCCCTATTATTACTGCATGGTTGAACTCAATCCCGATTATTGTAAGTCCAAGGGTATTCAAAAGGCCTACCATGAAAACTTCCAGGATAATTCCCAGAAAATACCTTCTTAACAGGTAGGAGATAGAGTCGAGGATGTGTGCAACTTTTTCTTCAAATTCAGTCGGCACAATCAGTAATACACCTTCTCTGAACATGCTCTTTTCTTTGAGAAAAAAGAAGGTAATGAATGAGATCGAAAATGCTGCTATCAGAAAATCTCCGATTGTGCCTGCAACATATACGAAAATATTGGATAACCCGGAAAGGTCGATCTTTGAACTTAACCTGTCAGTTAATACATCCATAAAAGTTTTATTCTCCAGTACCAGGCTGTCATCTCCTGAGAATTTAAGAAGTCTTGTAACAGGCTCTTCAATGGAGTTTATAACAGCTTCGATATCTATTTGCGAAAGAGTTTCCATCTCTCTTATCAGCAAAGGTATCATGAAACGGAAGAAAATAAATATAATAGCCCAGATCGCAATTAGTGCAATTAATGCAGCTATGCCTTTAGGAATATGGATTTTTTTAAAGTGCAGCATAGAGAGCCATCTTACCAGCGGTCTGCCGAGAAAGGCGAGCACAACAGAGATAAGTATATAGGTTACTATGGCGCTGAAATACCAGATCAGGAAAATCAGAAATAATCCGCCGGTTATCAGCAGGGCATTACGGGTTACTCCTTTTATGTACATATATGTGCAGTTTTAAACAAAGATAAATGAAAAATATTATAAACTTTTTTCCCATCTGATCAAAATCCTGGCCGGCTTATTATAAATCAGGTTCATCAGCCTGTCAATTGACCTCCAAATACGGAAATTAAAATATTTTAAGATACAGTTCATTCTGAGATGAGTGAGGATTTTATTTCCGAATGTTATGAATTCAAATTTTTTTATATCCTTTCCGCTGTACAATGACTCTAATTTATGTTCGTCGAATGAATGGAGGTGAGCGTTGAATGGTGTAGGCCTGTTGCAGTGGATACAAAGTGACCAGGACAGTTTTTCTTTATAAGGGGTTGTTATCAGCAAAATTCCTCCCGGCTTTAATACCCTTATAAGATTTTGTATAAAAATATCAGGATAAACCACATGCTCAATAATTTCTGAGGCAACTATAAAGTCAAAGCTGTTTTTTTTAAATGGCAGGGAGTACACATCAGCTACAGTCGCTGCATGGTTTGGGAATGGAAATTTTTTCATTGCCCGTGAAGTATTTTCCGTTGATATATCCAAAGAGACCACATTGTAACCTTCCGGACAAAAAAGTTCTGATACCCATGCCTTACCACAGCCGGTATCGAGGATGCGGCCACTGCCGGAACTGATAAAGGTTGCAATGTATTCCCTTACCCTTCGGTCGATATGCTCAGTTTCATTATCGCGGGTTGCGAAATAATCAAATTCCACTGCATCTTTCCGGTAATGATCAATATAATCAAAGGAGGTACCCTGGTGTTTATGGATTTCAGAGGCTACGGGAGGAGTTTTATCTTTTTGGACAATGAAAGAAGGGATATTTTCATCTACAGGGTAAATGGCATTGCAATTTGTGCAGGTTAAACTGTTTTTTGCTGACGGCAGCAGTAATTCTCCGCTTCTGCAACCGGGACATTCTAATATTTCCAGTAAATTATTTATTGACATTCCGGTTTATTTGAAATCTGTATTAATATATCAGTTGTAAAAAATACCATTTAAATATATTAATAAAAATAGAGCAATTGTAATAAATGAGTAAATAATGAAAATTCCTGCAGGTATATATTTTCCCGGCAAGATACCAAGAACATATTTATTATATGCTATCCAGATAATTTTTTGCGTAGCGTATGCAATAATAGTTGCAAAAGCCACCCCTTCAATTCCCCATAAGTTAATAAAGATGAGACTCAGGGATATATTTACAATTAATTCGGCCAGGGATGCATACATAATAATTTTCATTCTTTTCATTCCTATCAGTATAGTGTGCGGAAATACCAGCCTGCTAATGATAAGAAGAAGGTAGATGTTGAAGATAACTGCACTCTCTGCGAAACTCTGGTTGAATATTAAGGGATACAGCCACTTACTGCACAATAAAAATATTATTGTTGCCGGGAAGAGCAGGTGCATTAGCTGTGCGGATCTTTTTTTTAATAAGTTCATTATTGTTTCAGGATTTTTGCCGGCAGAAAAATCCGGAATAAATGCGGCGCTCAGGGCATTGGCCATTAGCAGTACCAAAGGAAACTCGCGGGCCCCGTAACTGAAAACAGCAAATTTGGCTGAATCAAATTTGGAGAGCACCAATAACCCGTCAACATAATGAGCGGATCCTCCGAGCAGAGTGCTCAATATCAGCGGGTAGGCAAAATGAAGATGTTCAATAATGAACCGTGGTGAGAAAACAGGTCTGGAATACTTTTTAATTAAAACAATAATCCAGATATACCGGATCACTGAAATAATTACCAGTCCTGTAAGTGAAAACTCAATAGTCCCTCCCATAAGGACGGGGGAGGAGACAAAGATAAATTGCATACAAAAGGTAATAAATCCATATTTAAGCATCCGGTCAGGTCGGTTCCTTAACAGGTAGATATACTCTATTAAATAAGCAGGACTGCTGAAGAAAATATAGAACAGGATCAGGTTAAAACAGGGGGTATCTGTGGGTTTTGCCAGTGTATTAATTATAAGTCCTTTGAAAACAGCAATTAAAATTATTGATAAAAGGCTGAAAAGCGAGATCAGCAGGAACGCATTATAAATTTCAGGTGACCTCCTTCCTGTTCTTGTGAAAGACTTATTGTTATTATAGAGTGGCAGGAATGCCTGGATAAGGCCATTTATCCAGAACGAACAGACAAGGGCAGAGAAGAACATGAAGAATTCGTATTCCCCTATTGCTTCTGTTGTCAGTTTGCTTTTTGCAAGGACTATGCTTATCAGGAGCAGAGTACCATACCTGAGGATCTGGAATATCTGGAGCCCGGAAATATTGTCTGTATATTTTTTCAGAAACAATTTATTGTTATTCTTTTAAAGGCAAAGTTAATATATTCAACAGCTATAAAACAAATACTTCTCCGGGTCCTGACCTTGATGTCAGCTTTATATCAAACTTTGAGGTGAGAGGCCGGTGTGTATCCATTGCAAGTTGAGGTGTATTATTTTCGGCCGACAGGTGGCTCAGGAAAACGCATTTCATATTATTGCCTGCATTTTCGCGGAGCAGACTGAATGACTGCATATTGGATAAGTGACCGTTTGAAGAGGCAATTCTTCTTTTCAACAGATAGGGATAAGGGCCTTCCTGCAACATATTCTCATCGTAGTTCGACTCCAGAAAAACAGCATCACACATTGCAAGGTTATCAACCACATTATTGCAAGGTGCTCCTATATCTGTAAATACACCAATATTTTTTTCTTTGTCCCTGATCCTGAAAGAGCATGGTTCAGAGGCATCATGGTTTTTCAGGAATGCATAGACGGATAGATCGCCTATGGCAGTCTCTGTACCCGGATCAAAAAATTTGGGCCGGCCGGGCCGCATCTTCCTGTATACAGAGTTATATGTTTTGGCTGTTAAGTAGACCGGGCAATAAAGTTTTTTTGCCAGTACCCGGGCGCCCCTCACGTGGTCGCTGTGTTCATGTGATATGAAGATGCCTTTTATCCTGAGGGGGTCAAGATTTCTCTCTTTTAACCGCAACAAGATCTGTTTGCATGAAATCCCGGCATCAATAAGTACAGCCTCTTTTTCATTTCCTATATAATAACAATTGCCGTTACTGCCTGAAGCGATGGCACATATTTCTATCATTTAGTATCAGGTATTATCTGGCAAAAATATTTACTCTTCTTTTATTTTATCATTCAGCATCTGTATCAAAAAGCTGAGAGAATACATTTTAATAACCAGAATGTTAATTAAAAATAGCTGCTCCCGTCCCAACAGTGTGTACACAGGCTCTTTTTTGGCAATCCGATAGCCTCCACCAGATCGTGGAGGTTTTGATACTGAAGAGTTGTAAGTCCAAGGTTTTTGCGAATCCGCTCAACCATTGCCTTGTATTCTTCTGAGCCGGTGGTTGAATATTTTTTCATATCTACATTTTCATTGCCCTGTAACTGGCTTATAGCTTTTCTGGTAGCCAGTTCAATAGTTTTTCTTGATCTTGAAAAGTTTAAAAATTCGCATTGATAAGTTAACGGCGGGCATGCAATCCTCATATGAACCTCTTTTATTCCTTCATTATAGAGGTCACGGGTATTATCTTTAAGCTGTGTCCCCCTCACTATTGAATCATCCAGGAATACCCCCCTTTTGTCCTTGATAATTGACGGGTTAGGTATAAGCTTCATCTTGGCCACAAGATCTCTGGTTACCTGGTTTTGGGGCATGAAGCTGCGGGGCCATGTTGGTGTATATTTTGCATAAGGGCGCATATAAGGAATTTTTCGTTCATTACTGTAGCCTATGGCATGACCCAGTCCGGAGTCTGGTATTCCCGCAACAAAGTCTGCTTCCGTATTGTCATTCCTGGCGAGGGCTGCCCCGCACCTGTAGCGGGTTTCGTCAACGTTAATTCCTTCATAGTATGAAGGCGGATAGCCGTAATAGACCCAGAGAAATGCACATATCTGCATCTGGTCGTCAGGTTTCCTGATCTGTTCATATCCGTCAGCTGTTATACGAACTATCTCTCCCGGCCCCAGAAACTTATCAATATCATAACCCAGGTTAGCAAAAGCACAGGTTTCTGAAGCTACTGCCAAGCCATTCAGGTTTTTACCTATTATAACCGGTGTGCGTCCCAGCTTATCGCGGGCGGCGATGATCTCTTTTTCTGTTAATATCAGTATAGAACATGAACCTTTGATATTGTTAAATGCATTTTCAATGCCGGCGACAAAATTATCATCATCTGCAATTAACATAGCTACCAGCTCTGTCGGATTTACGCTACCCTGACTTGTTTCAGAAAATGTTCTGTGATTATTCAGAAATGAATTCTCCAGTTCATCGGCATTGACTATCTTACTTACCGTTGCGATAGCAAACTTCCCGAGGTGGGAATTGGCAACGATTGGCTGAGCCTCGGTATCACTAATGACTCCTATTCCGCTGTTACCGCTGAAATTAACCAGGTCGTTCTCGAATTTGGTTCTGAAGTACCCGTCTTCAAGGCTGTGAATCGCACGCTGAAATCCCTTTTTTGGATTGAAATATGCTAATCCTGCTCTTTTTGTGCCAAGATGTGAATGATAGTCTGTCCCGTAAAATACATTTGAAACGCAGTCGGTTTTCTCAATGCTCCCAAAAAATCCGCTCATGGACAAGTGTTTTTATTTTTGTAAAAATCATTTTCTAACTTATAGGTTGGGTCTAAAAAGGCGCTTCGCGCTCTTTTTAGGCAAATTTAAAATTTTATTAAATTGTTTTTCAATTAATTCTATTTTTAATAAATTACAAACAAGCAGCCTGTTATTTGACAAGTTTTGATATGGTTTTGAATTGAGGTGATGCAGAGGTTCTTGTGAGTTCAAAGAGTATAGATTCTGCCGAGGTCATCATGATGCTCTCAAATCTAAAGCGCTCCTTAGCCAGCTCAATATTTTCCGGATTTCTGGAAGACACGCAATCCATTATAACGACAGGATTAAGTCCTGCATTTTTAAGATCAATAGCTGTTTGCTGGACGCATACATGAGATTCTATACCGCAAAGAATGATATTTTTTGCCTCTGTTTCGTTCAATTCTTCAATAACTGCAGGTTCGTCACAACAGCTGAATTCCCGCTTTTCGATATATTGCAAACCAGATAAGGCTGATTGTATTTCAGGTATTGTGTTTCCCAATCCTTTTGTGTATTGCTGGGTGAGGATCAGAGGTATTCCCAGGGCGGATAAACCACGGATAAGGGTAATGCAATTTTTGAGCAGCTTTGTTTTTTCCCACATAACAGGAAATAATCTCTCCTGGATATCTATTATCAGTCCTGTTGTATTCTCTTTTGTAATTCTCATATAATAATGTTATGCGTTATTTTTTTCTGCATTTTGTCTGGATTTATCACCGAGGTATCCACCATGATGCCTTTTGGAATAGTCAGTACAGGTAAATCCTATTTTTGTCATCATCGCCACAACCATTGCATCGCCAATGACTGTCATTACAGTTGTGGATGTAGTGGGTGTCAGTCCAAGCGGACAAACTTCACCGGGATCTCCTGTGAAGATAAAGACATCGGCATTTTTTGAGAGTATACTTTCCGGATTGCCTGAGATCACTATCAGTGGGAGGTCATGACAGAGGTTTTTAGCAAGATCGACCAATTCAAGGATTTCTCTTGTTTTGCCTGAATTGGATATCAACAACAAGAGATCATTTTCCTGTATTACACCCAGGTCGCCATGCTGGGAATCACTGGGATGAAGAAATACTGCAGGTGTACCGGTTGAACTGAATGTGGTAGCAATATTCAGAGCTATCTGGCCTGCTTTGCCCATGCCGCTTGCTACCAGTTTCCCCTTTTTGATGTGAACCCTGTGGTAAATTAACTCTGTTGCTTTTTGAAAACCGTCAGTGACAGGGATGTTCTTTATGGCTTCTGCCTCCTGCTCAATTACCTTTCGGATCAAGTTTTCCATAAGTATGCAATTGTTTTGCAAAAATACATCAAATTAATAAGCTATCAACGAATAAAAACCTCGATAACTTAAGGATCATGATTAAATACAGGATTTAATATTGCATACATAGTTGATGTAAAGAGTGTTAATGTTAAAAAAAAGAATCCGGCTGATATTTAATATTAATAATTGTTTGATATTTTTAAGAAATAATTTACCTGACCCGGAAGAAGCAGAAGGATTTTCACTATTTTGATCAGTAATTAAAAATCATAAAATTGTTGCACGTGAAAATATATGAATATCAGGCAACAGAACTGTTTAAAAAATATGGCATTCCGGTCACTGAAGGGATTTTATGCAGATCTGTTGAGGAGGTGGAAGAGAAGATCCCTGATGACAGCAAGCCCAGAGTTATAAAAGCCCAGGTTCATGCCGGAGGACGGGGGAAAGCCGGGGGTATAAAGATTGTGAGTGGCAAAGCGGCTGCTGTGGAGGCAGCAGGACAGATTTTGGGAATGAATATTAAGGGTTTTGTGGTGAATAAGATATTGATCACAGAAGCTGTTGAAATTGAAAAAGAGTATTATGCAGGTATGATCAATGACCGAAACACAAGGTCGGTAATCCTTATGGTAAGCATTGAAGGGGGTGTTGATATTGAGGAGGTTGCAGCAGCTACACCTGCGAAGATTTTCAAAACAGTGATCGATCCGGCAGTAGGGTTAATGGACTGGCAGGCGAGAAGTGCAGCATTAAAGCTTGTCAGTGATCCGAAATTGTTACGACAGGCTACAGGGATTTTTCTGGCTCTTTACCGTTTGTTCATGGAGACAGATTCAACGCTGGCAGAGATAAATCCTATGGTGCTTACTTCCGGGAAAAAGATTGTTGCTGTTGACGGGAAAATGAATTTTGATGATAATGCACTTTACCGTCAGCCCGGTATACTGGCAATGCGCGAAACCATGGAGGATGAGGCTGTGGAGATCGCAGCTGAAGAGAAAGGATTGTCTTATATAAAACTGAGCGGTACAATTGGCTGCATGGTTAACGGAGCAGGTCTTGCAATGGCCACGATGGATATGATCAAACTTTACGGGGGCGAACCTGCGAATTTTCTTGATATCGGAGGTTCTTCCAATCCCCAAAAAGTTGTGGATGCCATGGATATCCTGATCAGTGACAAGAATGTAAAGGCAGTGTTGATAAATATTTTCGGAGGCATTACCAGGTGTGATGATGTTGCGGCCGGACTGGTCACCGCATTGAAAAAGATACAATCAGGGATCCCTGTGGTTATCCGTTTATCGGGCACTAATGCTGAAGAGGGATTGCAGATCATTCGTGATCACGGACTTGAACCGGTTACATCAATGAGTGAAGCAGCAAAAATGGCAATAGAGCTAAGTAAAAAATCATGAAGTCGTAAAAAACAATGAGTATTCTTATCAATAAAAAAAGCAAAGTAATAGTTCAGGGTATTACCGGCCGTGACGGAGCCTTTCATACTGCAAAAATGAAATCATACGGCACAATTATCGCCGGAGGCGTATCACCGGGCAAAGCAGGTATGAAAGTTGAAGGAGTACCTGTTTTTAACACCGTCAGGGACGCAGTTGAGAATACCGGCGCCGATACCACTGTGATTTTTGTTCCTGCCCCTTTCGCCGGAGATGCCATACTGGAGGCCAGTTATGCCGGAGTGGGATTAGTGGTTTGTATTACAGAGGGTATTCCTGTTCAGGACATGATCAGGGTAACTAATATAATTAAGAGAAACGGCACCAGGTTAATAGGCGCTAATTGTCCGGGCCTGATAACCCCTGATGAGTGCCTGGCAGGAATAATGCCGGGGAATATATTTAAAAAGGGTGGTACAGGCCTTATTTCAAGGTCCGGCACCCTTACCTACGAGG
This sequence comes from uncultured Prolixibacteraceae bacterium, assembly GCA_964495655.1. GTDB lineage: Bacteria > Bacteroidota > Bacteroidia > Bacteroidales > Prolixibacteraceae > JAAYJR01. Next base: position 26,712 of record CAZBWK010000052.1, read on the forward strand.
TGGTTAACCTGCTTACTGAATCGGGACTGGGACAGTCAACGTGTATTGGTATTGGCGGAGATCCCGTTTCAGGATTATATTTCACTGAATTACTTGAAATGTTTGAAAATGATCCTGAAACAGATTCAATAGTTTTAATTGGTGAAATTGGAGGCGATTCTGAGGAGCAGGCTGCTCAATTTATCAGAACCTGCATAACCAAGCCCGTTGTAGCTTTTATTGCCGGACAGACAGCTCCGCAGGGTAAACGGATGGGACATGCAGGTGCCATTATTTCCAGCGGGTCAGGAACCGCTATTGAAAAGATAAGGGCTTTCAAAGAGGCAGGTGTCCCTGTTGCCGGTGAACCGGCCGGGATAGCCGGTATTTTAAAGTCAGGTAATAATAAATAATAATCAGCTATGACAAAAAATTATCTATTGCTCTTTCTGCTTGCCGGTATTTTAACGTATTCATGTAAAGATGATCATCCGAACTTTGTATTTATTCTTGTTGACGATCTTGGCTGGGCTGATGTAAGTTGTAATTTTCCCGGTTCGTTTTATGAAACACCTAATATTGACAAACTCGCCCAAAACGGGATAAGGTTTTCACAGGCATATTCTGCAAGTCCGGTTTGCAGTCCTACCCGCGCTGCAATCATGACAGGCAAGCATCCCAACAGGGTGGATATTACCGACTGGATACCGGGTAATGACCCGAAAGACAGGTTGTTATCAGGGCCTCAGGACAGGCATGAGCTGGCACTTGAAGAGTTAACAGTTGCCGAGAAATTAAAGGAGAAAGGTTATAAGACATGTTTTATCGGAAAATGGCATCTCGGTGATGAGGGTTTTTATCCCGAAGATCAGGGATTTGATATTAATATCGGAGGTCATCATAAAGGAAGCCCTCCCGGAGGATATTACTCTCCTTATAATAACCCGAAACTTACGGATGGCCCGGAGGGAGAGTACCTGCCAGACCGGCTTACCGATGAGAGTATGAAATTCATAGAACAGAACAGGGACAGCCCCTTTTTTTTATGTCTGGCATTTTATACAGTCCACACTCCAATTGAGGCTGCAAAGAAGCATGTTGAAAAGTACAGCCTTAAGCGCCGGGATCTTGCTGTTGAGGAGGTTCCTCACAGGCATGAGGGGGATGGCTGGACTAAACTGTTACAGGAAAATGCTGAATATGCCTCAATGGTAGCCGCAATGGACGAGAACGTAGGCCGCATAGCAGAGAAGCTGAAGGAGACAGGATTAAGCAAAAATACCTGGTTAATATTCACGAGTGACAACGGAGGTCTTTCGACATTGTACAGACAGAATGCACCAACCAGTAACGGTCATCTGCGTGCCGGTAAGGGCTGGTGTTACGAGGGTGGTATCCGTGTGCCTCTCATAATTGCAGGTCCGGGCGTAGCCGAACCAGGGAGAGTGGTCGATGAGCCTGCTGTGAGCATGGATTTTTTTACTACAATTTTAAACATTGCCGGCGTTAAGCACGATCCGAATGACGGGAAAAATTTAATGCCGTTGTTAAAAAGGGAAGGTGAGACCGGCCGTAATGAGCTCTTCTGGCATTATCCCCATTATCACGGTAGTGCCTGGAAACCCGGGTCTGCACTGAGGAAGGGTGACTGGAAGCTGGTCTGGTTTTATGAGGATGAGCGGGCCGAACTTTATAACCTTGCTGATGATCCGGGAGAATCACGTGACCTGTCGGCTACCCATACTGAAAAAGCCGGAGAGTTAAAAAAGATACTTGACAGCAGGCTGGCAGAATCGGGAGGCAAACTTCCCGGGCGCAATCCTGATTATGTCACTCAGTGACGGCAAGCATCTCGTTCCAGCTAATTTTGTGCAGCTCGGTGAGTAATGAATCTTTTATCATGTTGTAGGCAGGAATATTTTCCTGACTTACAGGTTCAACGGGTGGAGCTTCTACTTTAAGCGGATCAATCGGCTTGCCATTTTTAAAAACCCGGAAATCGAGATGCGGTCCTGTCGAAAGTCCGGTTGAGCCAACGTAACCTATAACCTGTTTTTGTTTTACACGTGTCCCTGTTGTTATGCCCTTGCCAAATCCGGACAGATGCATATAGACTGTAGTGTAAACAGAGTTATGTTTTATTTTTACATAATTACCCCCTCCGCCTTTTTGAAAAGCACGTTCAATTACAACACCATCTCCGATACTCATTACCGGCGTACCTTTGGGGGCAGCATAATCCACACCCAGATGAGGCCTTCTTATCCGTAAGACAGGATGCATCCTGCTGTAAGAAAATCTGGAAGTGATCCTGTAAAAATCAAGAGGAGCTTTTAGAAATGCTTTTCGGAGGCTTACCCCCGTTTCATCAAAATAGTCATACCGCTCATCCTGAAAAAAACGGAAAGCATAATTAGCATCTCCGTAATGATCGAACTGGACTGCATATATATCACCAATACCGACAAATGATGAATCGACATGAAGTTCATCGAAAATTATCCTGAAGCGGTCCCCTCTCTGTATTGCAAAAAAATCGATAGTCCAGGCGAAAATATCACTCAGTTTCAATGCCAGCATCGGGTCCAGGTTGTTATCGATCATTGTGTTCCATAATGAGGTCTCTATTGTTCCGCTTGTCCTGACCTGGCGAACTTTCACATCTTTTTCGCCACGATAGACTTTCAGCGAATCAAACAGTTCAAATACATAATAGTCGGTAACGGAATTTTCATATACGAAATAATGTGGAGTTTCTGTTGAGTCCTGTTTGTGAAAGACTGTGTAATTATGTCCGCTCCTTATTTTTCGTACATCGAATACATCTTTGCAATCTTTCGCCAGTTTATCAATTGTTCCCAACGCTACGCCGAAATTACTCAAAATACTGCTTAGGTGCTGGTTGGGTTCTATTTTACCTTTTTTTATAATGAATGAATCAACGGGCAGCCCGTATTTTAAAACCGGTTCTGTAACTGTTAAGGAGTCCTGCATGGATTCATTATCCTGATCTCTCCCTTTCAGGTTACATGATATTAAAATATATATGGCTAAGATGAAGAGTGTTCCTGAAAACAGATATTTTATGTTTGCTGACATAAGTTTTTTCCTTATGGGTTGAGTCTAAAAAGGCACGTTGCGCCCTT
>CAZBWK010000053.1:0-29760 GCA_964495655.1 uncultured Prolixibacteraceae bacterium
CTCGCATTTTTAATCATCACCTTGGGTGTAAATATTTTACATGCTCGTTTCATAATTTATTGAATTTTAAATGTTTTATTGAAATTGTTAATTGCTTCTATCCTGTTTTTTGCTCCCAGTTTTTTGTATATATTTTTGAGATGATATTTAACGGTATTCACTGATTTCCCTGTTTCGTCAGAAATTGCTTTATTGGAATGGCCCTGACTCAGGAGCAGGATAATTTGTCTTTCCCTGTTTGCGATGTGTGAATTGTTTCTCATCTCTTTGTTTTTTTATCAATTTCCGAAATTGATATGAAGAATGTACTACCCGATCGGGTAGTTTTTTGATAATCACTAAATTATAATCATAATTATGGATAAATAGTATTGACTATGTCATGAAAATATCGTAATATTAATTACAAAAATTCCGGGCATATGATTTTAATTTTATTAAAAAGAGAGGCTTTGTATTTAAAACAGTTTATGATAAAAGAGTGTGAGGTCAAACAGAAGAAGTATTAATCAGTTAAGAAACATTTATATCAACTTTTAAAGTGAGTATCCGGATATTAATATAAACAGAAGTATTTTTAATAATGTGCATATTTTCACGGCTACAATTCGAGTATACATTATCATATTATTAATTAAATAATTATAGTGAAATGAAAGAGAACAAAGAGAACAAGACCCCGGGAAAAATGGGAGAAGACTCTTCCCGTCGCATTTTCCTCAGAAAGCTGGTACTTTGTGCCGGAGGCATAACAATTACCCGCACTATGCTGGCCGGACCGGACAGTCCGGGATCTGCAATTACAATAAATGAGGAAATGGATTTTATCAACAATATGCCGCAACAAACACGCGAGGCAGTCGAAATCCTTAAGCAGCTTCAGGCTTATGATCCTAAAGTACTTACTGATCTTATGAGCAAATTGCCAAAAAATGTTGTAGTATTAAGCACAAAACAAAACGTACGGAGAGGAAGCCGTTATCTGACCCAGACTATAACGATCAAAGATGCAGAGGCGCTGGAAAAATTAAACATGTCCTCAAGATTATCTGGTGCCGGCCGTGACATTCTTCAGGCTGGCAAATTGCTGCAGCAATCAACTGTGATGGTTGATCCACAGGTGATAAGTGAAACTAAGAACATTCTTCCTGAAGGAATGGTATCTATGAGTCCGGGTGCGACTGCCAATGGTGTTAATATAGGGGTCAACTTTAACCTGGGCAGGGTTCAGCGATTAAATGAAAGTTTTTGGACTCCCGTAAATATTATCAAATAAACCAGTCTGATTGTTTTGACTAACAATAACTATAGTGATGTTGTTTTAATATTTCCTCCTCAGTGGAGCGTGCTTCAGCCATATTTGAGTCTTCCGTCACTGACTGCATATCTGAGAGGGGAAGGGATAAGTGTTAATCAATATGACCTGAATATTGATTTCTTTCACGAAGTGCTTTCTAAAGAGTTCCTGGAGCCTATGTGCACGGGCCTTAAAGATGTATATTATGATCTGTCGAACCGTTCTTCTTTAACACCTTATGAACAGTCAGAATTATATCGCATTTTTTTAATTATACCTGAATTTGACAACGTTTTGTCAGAGATAGAGAATGCCAAACTATTATTACAGTCAGATGCATTTTATAATTTTGAAGAAAAAAGTTATGACTATTCTCTTATAAATACGGCATTTAACATTATCAATCTTTATTGTTATGCTAAGGTAAGCTTTGATACGATGGAATTTCCGGTTGATACAGATTCTCTTGATGAGGTCACAAATTTCATCAGATCGAAGAAAAATCCGCTGATATCTGTTTTTTGTCGTCAGGTTGAAAAAATTATGACCATACAATCATGCAAAGTTGCAGGTATATCCATAACTGACTTAACCCAGCTTATTCCAGCTCTTACAATGGCTGCCTGGATCAAAGAAAATCTGCCTGATGTTCATGTTACCTTGGGAGGTAATTTGCTGACCAGATGTGCTGAAGGATTGGTTAAGAGGAAAGATTTTTTCACTTTGTTTGCCGACAGCGTTGTGCTTTATGAGGGTGAAAAACCTCTTTTGGAGCTGGTCAGGGCTGTTAAAGCCGGCGGATCAATTCAAAAGGTGCACAATCTGCTGTATTTGGATAAAGAGATAATCAGAACCGGACAGTGTGAAAATCCTGATCTTAATTCCCTCCCGACACCGGATTTTGACGGACTGGATTTCAAAAAATATTTTTCACCTAAACTGATAATACCTCTTCTCACATCCAGAGGCTGCTATTGGGGTAAATGCACATTCTGTGATCATAGTTACATTTACGGAAAATATTACCAGGAAAGAAAAGCCGGGTTGGTTGTCAATGATATCCGGAAGTTACAGGAGAAGTATGGAACTGATTATTTTACACTGTCGGACGAGGCGGTATCACCCCAGGCTGCAAAAAGGCTGTCTGAGGAGATTATAAGATCCGGGATTAATGTCAGAATGATCACACAGGCCAGATTGGAACCTGCATTCACTGATGAGATATGTAAATTAATGTACGATGCCGGCTTCAGATGGGCATTTGTCGGCCTGGAGTCAGGTTGTGAAAAGGTACTCAGGATGATGAACAAGGGAATTGATATAAAAAATACAGGAGCTGTGATAAAAAGATTTCACAATGCCGGAATCCTGGTTCATCTGTTTATTTTACTGGGATTCCCGGGAGAAACTGAACAGGATCGCAAAGAGACTGCTGATTTTGTCTTACAGAACTCTGAAGACATACTGTCAGTCGGAGCTTCTGCATTCAGTTTGGGCAGGTTCTCTTCCATTGGACGGGATCCCTCAATGTACAGCATTAAAATTTTGCCTCGAAATAATGATGATACACTTTCTTTTGTATATGATTTTGAATATCTTACAGACCAATCAAAATTTAAAATTGAAGATACACGGGATGAATTCATGCAAATGGTCCGTGAAAGATTAAACTTAAGTAATATATGGCCTGTTCTTTTCAGGGAACAACTTTTTTTATATACTGTACGGTATTCATACTCTCAACTGGAAAATATCAATCAAGATTTTGAAAGCTTCCTTAATAAGCTGGTTGGCATATCAAGGGGAACTGACACAGCTCCCGCTCCGGAGTTAAAACCACGATTACGCAAAGGCAATTACCTTATAAATTCAAAGTTCAATATTATTGAAATACAGGAAAACCTTCGAAATAAAAGTGAAAATAATGTTTCTCCTGAGGAATCCTGGATTCTGTATAATTTTTACGGACAGGAATGTATCAGGTTAAACCAAAGTGCAGGATTTTTAGTCAGCTTGTGCGATGGAGAAAAATCAATAGAAAAGATTTCTGAAAGGTTTTCAGAGTTTCTTTCATCAAATGTTGACAATGCAAGGGAAGTTGTAATGAAATTTTTTAACGATTATAAAATAAATCGATTGCTTGAGTTCAACCAGTAGCTGCAAAACCCTTACGACAGGGGGCCGGTTGATCATAGCCGGATAAATCCCGGCAGTTCACGTTCATCGTAGAATACTAACGGATATGGAATTTCATATAACCGGGGATCTTCAAATTTTTTTTCAAGATAAAGAGTTTGTATTTTAATTTTTTCTTTAAGCAGTTTTTTAAAGGGAAGGTTCTTTGCAAAGGAGACCGGGGTGGCCCAGGTTGCTTTGTAGTTTTTTGAATATTTAATTCCGTAATGATTAGGATTCTGATAGATATCTGTCCCGGGCAGTATCTGCAGTGTATTGATTAAAATCCTACCAGTAATTTTATGTTTTTTAACAAAACCATAAATTTTTTCAGTGTTCTTTATATTATCTCCCGGGAGACCCAGGATAAAAGAGACATCAACAGTAATTCCTTCATCAATAGCTATTTCTACCATCCTGACAGCCTTTTTGGCTGTAAATCCTTTTTTTATTTTTTTCAGTACCTCATCATCCAGTGATTCAATTCCGAAAAACAGTCCTTTGCAACCCGCCTTGCTCATTATTTTTATCAAACAGGGATCGATTGTATCTGCCCTTGCGCTGCAACCCCAGGTAATATCAAGGTTCCGGCGTATTATTCCCTCACAAATTTTTTTTGTTCTCTCTTTATCAACAGTGAAAGTATCATCGACAATGCTAAAGCTGTCATGATTATACCTGTTTTTTAAATATTCCAGTTCATCAACAACTTTGACAGGATCTCTTTTTCTGTATTTCCGGCCATGCATAACCGACGTAGAACAAAAAGCACAATTAAAAGGACAGCCCCTGCCGGTAAGAACCGGAAGATCTGCAGATCTCTTTAAATATGTCTCTATATCAGGCAGAACAAGCCGGTCAAATGCAGGTATAGGCAGATCATCAAGTTGTTCAATCTTCTCTCTGGGAGGAGTGACGATAAAAGTATCGTTGTACCTGAAAGCAATCCCTTTAATTCCGGAAAGATTTTTAGCCGAAAAATTATTTTCCCATGCTCTGCATATCTCATAGAGAGTTATCTCTCCCTCGCCAATAACGACCACATCAATCTCCCTGATTTTTTTTAAAATTTCCTCATACATGAAAGTTGCATGCACCCCGCCCAGTACTACAAGAGGATTGTCCAAAATCCGCTTTACTGTGCGGGCTGTTTTATAAGCCTCATTCTGGTTAGGTGTCATACAACTGATTCCCACTATATCCGGATTGTATTCTTTCAGAAGCCTGATGAATTCTCTCCTATTCCCATACCTCAGATCGGCAATTTTAACATCTATCTTTTTTGACACTAAATATGAAGCCAGATAACCCAGTCCCAGTGGAAACTGTTTAGATGTGACATTTTTCAGGTAATCATAAGAGGCAAAAACCAATAAGACCTTCATTTGTATCATAGCCTGTTTCCTTTTTTTACAGAAATCAATTTTAAACTTTTCAACAAAAACAAAAACCTTATTGAGTCATCTGCAACTTTTTTATGATCATACTTTGCATTCGTTTTAACTATCTCTTCCAGAATGTCATAAAATGTATTTTTACCGTTGCACAGCAGGCAGAATTCCTTCCCTGTCTTATTTAAAAACATAGGTGTATCCCAGTCAGGGTAAAACAGACAAGCCCATCTCTTTTCCAGAATCCAATATCTTTTTTTCCTGATAACAGGGAAAGTAAGAAGTAACTCATTTAAATCGACTACATATGGATCTGATCCCAGCGATATGGAAATATCTCCGTTATCCCCGGCGACAACCTCAACAGAACTGCCGCGGGGAATGTTAACTGTATAAAATGAAGCAATCTTTGGAGGGTCATATCCTATGACTGACTGAATTTGCATAGTTATAATTAAAATAAAGAAACAATGAATTCAAATAATTAAAAATCAGCTGGTTAAACTTTCTCTGCAACGTAGTAAAGCCTCCATTCTGTTTTTCACATTAAGCTTTATGTAAATATTTTTGATATGGAATTTCACTGTGTTTTCAGAGATGAACAATGTTTCAGCAATTTTTGCATTTGAACAACCCTGGCCTAAAAGTTGAAGAATTTCGCTTTCCCTTAAAGTAAGTCCCCATTTTTTAATAGTTCCGTCTGCATTAAAATCCTGAAGGTGTTTAATGTTTGAATTTTCAGAATCTCTGCGACTGAGAAGAAACTGCTGAATTTCCAGTTGCATCTGTTTTATTTTATGATTTTTATGCCTTACAAAAAACCAGGTTGTAACCAGAATGAGCAGTCCCGATATTATAAGTCCGCCGATAAAAACCCATTGAAATCGTATCCTGCTTTCATTTAGTAGATTTGTTTGTTCAAGCAGAAGTATTTGCTGTTCTTTTTTTTCAGTTTCATACTTTGCAAGGATGTCCATTACCTTCTCCCTGCTTCTGTTTTGATTGATACTGTCACGAAGGGCAGTATATTTTTCATAGCTTCTTAGCGCTTCATTTGAATTTCCAGTTTTTTTGAAGATATCATAATAGAGATAATAGATACCTGACAGGTCTACAATCCAGCTTGAGTCGCATAAAATAAGAGCTTCATTAAGTGTTTCTTTTGCTTTTTGATAATTGTTAATTAAAAGATAAGATTCTGTGAGAGAAACTAATGATGTCATTATTCCATATTTGTCATCTATCTGGCGGTCGATCACGAGGCCTTTTTGTTTCAAATCCAGTGCCTCCTGATATTTGCCTGTTTTCTCAAAAACTGAGGCAAGGTTGTTATAACCAGTTGATTCTCCTTTAAGATAATTATTATCCTGTGAGATATTAATCAGTTTCTCATAATAAAAAGCAGCTGAATCAAATTGTTCTGATAATTCAAAAAGATAGGCTGTTTCATTGTAAATATTTGCTACTATTTTGAAGTCGCCTATTCCCGGTATTAAGTCAACTGCCTGGCGACAATAATTTTTAGCCTCACCGAATCTTTCCAGGACACGGAGAAGCTGTGCAATATTTCTTGACCCCCTTGCTTTCCTGAGAGTATCGGGGGACTCATTTACCAGTTGGTAAGCTTTCAGGTACCAGAAAAATGCAGAGTCGCTTTTCCCTGTATATTCATAAGTTCTTCCAAGCCCGGTCATGGCATCGCTTAACACCCCTTCACTGATTAGGCTACTGCCGACATTGATTACTTGTCTGAACCATGGTTGGGCCTGCAAATCCTGGCCGGTATGCATCAGGCTGTTGCCTGTTTTTACAAAAAGCCTGAACCTGTGTTCTTCAGGAAGAGAGTGTTTATTATTTTGAAGAATTTCTTTATAAATTTCAATTGCTTCGTAATGTTTTTCTGCCAATTGAAGTGAGTCAGCCTTTTTTTCCGGATCATTAAGCAGGAGAGGATTGTTTTGTGCCAGCAGACAGCAGCCCGGGATAATAAGTAAAATGCATAAGAGGGGGAAGAGCTCAATATGCCTGAAAATTTTCATAAAAATTGGTGTATCAAGGTTTTATCAGACTACAGTAATTATAATCAACAATAAAAATTTTCATTATGAGCGGTAGATACACTTTACGAATTATTTAAATGTTTGAAAGATTATTAACTGTATGTTCCAATTATTCAAACTAATTCACATATTACGCTAAATTTAATCAAATTCGTTTTTAAATACAAAAATCCGGAAGTGTTTAATTCCGGGAACTTCATAAAATATACCTCCCCAATCTATTGTGAATAAAAAATTTTACACAAAGTTCAAATTAACTTCTTCAAATAATTAAATTATTAGGTCTCTAATTACATATCTTTCTGTAGGGATGTTCTTGAAAAACATCTTATTTATCAGGCTTTCAGAAATATTTTATGTTTATACAGGAAATACAAAAAATACCATTTAACCATTATTACACAAAAAGCAAGAAAAACAGGATGGATGACTCCGAAATATTTTGATACTCCTTTGAATATCATATCGGATGTATATCTGAAATCAATGAATCTCTGTCCTGCCCAGATTGTAATTGCATTCATTCCGATAACAACGAGGAAGAATGCCCATTTTTTGTAATAAAGATATAAATCAGGGAGATATTCAGTTTTATGCAAGTGACAGATTTTATTCTTTCTGGTAACATTTTATTATCTTCGTTAAAAAAAGTATTATGTTCATTGTTCACGTATTTATACATGTAAAAGAGGAGATGGCAGAGGATTTCAAAAAAGCTACCATCGAAAATGCCTCTGACAGTATTCAGGAACCCGGCATAGCAAGGTTTGATTTTATCCAGCAAAAAGATGACCCTGCAAGGTTTGTGTTGGTTGAGGTATACCGGACACAGGAGGATGCCGTTAAACATAAAGAGACAGGCCATTATAAAAAGTGGCGTGATACAGTTTCCGGGATGATGGCAGAACCACGAAGCAGTATCAAATTTTCAAACATTTTTCCTGAAGAGGAGGGGTGGGGATGAATTTTGAATTTTCAACTTCTTCCAGGATAATTTTTGGTTGCGGTTCTGTTGCAAAAGTCCCTGAATTACTCGAAGGGAAAGGACGCAGGATTCTTTTGGTGACAGGTAAAAACCGGGAACGGGCAAAACCCCTGACTGATAAATTGCCGGCTGATAAGTATGATCTGTTTACTTTCAGTGTCGGGAGGGAACCTATTACTGAAATTATTTCAGAAGGTGTGCAGTATGCACGTGAAAAAGATTGTGAATTAATTATCGGATTTGGGGGAGGCAGTGTTATAGACAGCGCTAAAGCTATTGCTGCGCTGACTCCGAACAAAGGAGAACTGATGGATTACCTTGAAGTTATAGGGAAGGGAAGGAAGCTGGGATCAAATCCTTTGACTTTCATCGCCATACCTACTACGGCAGGCACCGGGGCTGAAGCAACAAAAAATGCAGTTATTCATTCGCCTGAGCACAAAGTCAAGGTAAGCCTGCGCAGTCCACTGATGTTTCCTGAAGTGGCAGTGGTCGATCCGGAACTTACCCTTTCCATGCCACCTGAAATTACGGCCAGCAGTGGAATGGATGCCCTGACTCACCTGTTGGAAACTTTTGTTTCAAACCAGTCAAATCCCTTTATTGATAATCTTTGCCGTGAGGGTATGAAACGTGTCGCCTCATCGCTGAAGAGGGCCTATGATAGTGGCAATGACATTCATGCCCGTGAGGATATGGCATACGCCAGCCTGCTGGGCGGTATGGCGCTGGCTAATGTCAAACTGGGTGCAGTGCATGGATTTGCCGGGCCGATGGGTGGTATGTTCCCTGTTCCTCACGGTGCAATTTGTGCTTTATTGCTGCCCGCAGTGATGGAGGTTAATATCAGGGCTGTTGCTGAACAGAAACATGACAGCTGTTATTTAAAATTCACAGAGGTTGCAAAGATACTTACGGGTAATTCCGATGCCCGGGCAGAGGATGGGATTCGCCGGACTGCTGAGATGGTGAAATACTTCAAAATACCTTCACTCTCTGGTTACGGAGTTACTAAAGCCGACTTCCCTGTTGCAGTGGAGAAAGCGAAAAGAGCCAGTAGTATGAAGGGTAATCCTGTTTTACTGGGTGATAATGAACTGATGGAGGTGATGGAGAGGTCTTACTGAAAAGAACATACTATTCGCATATGTGATAACTTTTATGCATTATCAATGCATAAAAGTTTGCATTTCAAATGAAAACTTTGTATCTTTATGAATATTTTTTATTAAAATGTTATTAGAAAGTCAGATAAGGGAAGTTTATGATTATCAGATAAATTATATTAGTCAGTTACCGACCGGAACTCCAAGGCAGATCGTTGAAAATTTAGACTTAACTGATACCCATATCACTATTCTGACCGGAATACGCAGATGTGGAAAAAGTACAGTATTACTTCAGCTTAAAAATGAATTATCAAATTACAGCTATTTTAATTTCGAAGATCCCAGGCTATCTTTATTTGAGATGAACGATTTTTTTAAACTTGAGAAAATTTTTAACAAGAGCAGTAATATTTTTCTTTTCGATGAAATTCAGAATGTTGAAGGTTGGGAGGGATACATTCGCGTTTTGCATGACCAAAAAAAGAAAGTGATAATAACCGGGTCAAATGCCCGGATTCTAAGTAAAGAGCTTGGAACAAACCTTACCGGCAGGCATATTTCTTATGAAATTTTTCCATTTTCCTTTACAGAATATTTAAAGCATTTGAATTTGAAGGCAGATACTGAGAGTTTTTCCGGGTACCTGTCCTCTGGTGGATTTCCTGAGTTTGTCGATTCAAGGAAACAGGACATATTGATCAATCTTTACAATGATCTTATATATAGAGACATAGTTGTCAGGCATGGAATTAAAAATCCTAAGGTGCTAAAAGAGTTGGGTATATATATGGCAAGTAATGTAGGAAAAGAGTTTACTTATAATAAACTGGCAAAAATTTTTGATTTGGGATCGGTTAACACAGTAAAATCTTATATTTCCTATTTTGAAGATGCTTTCCTGTTTTTTATGGTTCCCCGGTTTAGTTATTCATTAAAACAGCAGGCTGTAAATCCCAGGAAAATATATGGAATTGATACAGGTTTAATATCAAGGCTATCTTTATCTTTTTCCAAAGACCTCGGGAGATTACTGGAAAACAGTGTTTTTCTTCAGTTAAAAAGATTGGGTAAAGAGATATTTTACTACAGGGAAAAGTCAGAGTGCGATTTTGTGGCAGTAAAAAATAATAAAATTGAATTACTTGCTCAGGTTTGTTTGGAACTGAGTACTGATAATATGTTAAGAGTAGTCAAAGGATTATATGACGCAATGGAGGAATTTAAATTTAACGAAGGATATATCTTTACATTAAATCAGGAGGACAAACTACAGAGAAATGGAAAGATTATACATATCACTCCTGTATGGAAGTGGATCAGTGAAGGTAGCTATGAATGAAAAATCATTAAAATATCCTGAAGGATACTCCCAGGGATAATCTTAATCCTGACCAGTTTACCCTTACATGATCCCCCGATTGAAAAAGGAGTGGTTCATCTCCTTCTTTATACAATTTCCCTTTCCAGTCGAATTGATAGCCTGCATTTAGATATACAAATAGTTTTTTTACCGGCTCAAATGCCAGTCCGACTGATGGCTCCCCCCAAAAGGAAGTCCCTTTAAATTTGTAATTGGTTGAAGTGGAGTCTGTATCATGGACGACAAAATATTCTTCGGTTTTAACTGTTGACAAGAGTACTCCGCCCTTTAGCCGCACATACGGTTTGATTTTTTTATCAGTCGGGAACATATAACTGAGCTGGCCACCTAATCTCTTAGCGTTGGCAGGGATGTCCAGTCTGTATTCACCGGAATAATCTGCAACATGATTTCTTCCGCCGGTAGTATAATAACCCCCGTTCAGGCCTAGCCATAAATCTTTATATACCCTGTATTCTATTGATGCTGAGTAGTTAATAAAACCGGGGAATTGTTCAACCGGTTTTATGGCAAATTCCGGATAAATTTTTGATAAGTCAGTCTGAAGCTGCTTCAGTTCATCAAACTGATAAGTTCCGTAACCTGCATCGATGCTTACCTTCAGATTATCCTGTCCCTTGACATTCAGAACTAACAATATGGCAAATGCACAAATTATATAACTTTTCACACTGAAAATATTGATTGAGTCTTTAATCCACTCTGTTTTTTTGTATCCTCGTATCATAATGGCAAATATTCTGAAATATCAAAAGAATAACCATAAGTTGAAAAGAGCCTGTTGCCATAAAGCTGAGCTCTTCGCTCTTCGTTGCATTTGACTTTCAATACAATTTCGGAAGAGTTAATATCCAAAATATACAGATAGTCGTAATCAGTTAAAAGCAGCAATCCACTCTCAGGGTCTGTATTTCTGATAACCTGAGCTTCCGAAGGCAAATTAATGGTTTTGAGAAGGTTGAAATCCGGAACACTTCTGATCTCAAGATCGCTGTTATCATTATAAGTTAAAAACAGTTCACCGGGATCATTGATATTGAACAGAGTAGACCGGTAAGCCCTGTTATCTGTATAGATATGGCTTATGGTATCATTTTCAATTGAGTGAATATTGATGCCGTTGTAGGTTACCACGCAAAAATATTTTCCGTCTGATGAAGTGGAGAAACATGCCCATTTGGAAGCTTCCGGATAATCATCAATATTCATGGTTGCCACTTCTCTCTTTTCTTTAACATTTATCAGGCTTAATTTTTTTGGTTGTGCAACAGTTATAATATCATTATCTGTCAAATAAAGATGGTCTACAGTATTACCCCATGAATCGAGAGGTATTGTAACAGGGTTTTTCAGATTTTTATCAGCAAATACATAAATATTATCTGAAGTAGCGGCTGCCACTTTTGTCGAATTAGTCGGACAGGAATACAATCCCTGGTATGAAAGATTATTTAACCCCACTGAGTTTACAAGATCAAGATTTACAATATCATAACATTCCATGTCATTATAAGTGTTGGTATAAATGACTTTATCCATATGATTGTATCCATATTTCGGCCAGTTGCCTGCGATATTTTTACCTAATTCATGATATTTAAGGTCAGTTTTTGAATATTGTGAATTTGTTTCAGTAATGTTAAATGGAGAGGTTTCAAGAGAGAACTGGCTTCGTTTCCCAAATCCCGGATGCTCAATTGTGCAGGCTGTATCGGAGGATGATTTCAAAAGGATGACATGAGGATTCGCATCAATTCTGGTAATAGTATAGATACATTTATATTCAGATCTGTTCCAGAATATCCTTAGACTGTCTATCCCTATATTTTCAAAATTCATTACAGGAACCGGCTCCTCCATTTTTAAACTATTACCTCTGGTAAGCTGGTTTTTTGTAATAACCCTGGCGCTGACGGTATAATATGCGTCACCCCCGATATAGCTGCTATCGATAAAGCAGGTACTGTCAGGGTCAGTTATGATCCTGCTCATCTGTGGACCGCCGAACATAATATATTCCAGCTCGTACGAATGAAAATTGTATTGTTCACATTCAGGCCAGCTGATCTTTAAATAACCATCCTCTGTGATGCTTTTGGATAAGGATATTGCTGGAGCCACGCGGCCGTCGATAAGTACCGGCCAGCTTCTTTCCGCCAGATATCCCTCTGCTCCTGCAATATCAGCAATACTGCCGGTTCCGCTTTTTGTGTAAACATACATTTTAAGAGAATCAAATCCCGCAGTGAACTGTTCCGGATCAATAGTTATCACACCTGAACCGCCCGAGTGAAAAGCCCATTTCTTTTCGCCAAGATTAAATCCTGCCTCAATTACCTGAAGTCCGTAAGTATTGAAATTATAAGAGAATGATGAGGTGTTGAATATCTTTATTGTATCATCTGCCGGCATTAAATCCAGATTAAAAAGATGAGTATCCGGCGGGGGTTCGATGTCGATGAAATTTTTTTTATCCAGTTCGTATTCACATCCGGCAACAGAGATCAGGACTGGCAATAATAGCATTAATATATTTTTTCTGAACATTTTTAATATAGGGTTGGGTTTAAAAATTTATTAAATTGTTATTCATAGCGATCAGTTTTGTGTTTACCGGGCCGAATTTAGCAAAAATTTTTATTGTTCCGGCACTGTGGTCGTTCCACCCTGGCCACTGTTGCCCCCGCTTTTAAGGTCTTCGTTTGAAATTGAACGTTTTGCTTTTTTTATCTGTTCTTTCATTTGTCCGAACTGGTATGAGACATAGATCCTGAACATGCGGTTATATAAATGATTTGTCGATTTGCTTGTGAAGGTTTTGTCTGCCAGGTTACTTGTATAAGTCATTCTCTCCCTGAAGGGGTCAGTAACGGCTGCATTCATTGTCAGCTTTTTATTAAAGAATGACTGCGAAAAGGACATACTTGAGTATGAGAATCCTGAATATTTTCCCTGAAGCATTACAGAGGGAGAATATGCTCCTCCGAACAGCGACAATGTTCCGTTTTTCCAGGTTGTCACCCTGACCGATAATGAGCTGTTATATCTGAACCCTTCGTTTTTTATTCCCATGTCACCACCTCTTTCTAATTCCATATAGTTAATCCCAAGGTTTGTATTCAGATTAACCTTTTTTCCCACCTTGACCGATCCGTAAACATAGGCGCCAAAATTCTGGTTCTTGCCAATATTTTCATAGGTTGTAATGCTTACCCCGTCGGGTTGCAGTTTTGTAAAGGAGGTGATAGAATTATTTGTAAAAGAGGATGACAAATTCAGGTTGAAATTATACTTAGGAGTAAATTTTCCGAAAGAGAAATTAAATGAATGGGTAATTTCTGAATTAAGCTTTGGATTGCCATAACGGACATTAAGCGGGTCAATGTCATTGTAAAAAGGATTGAGATACCATATCCCGGGTCGTGACAACCGCTGGGTATAGGAGAGTTTGAGATTCTGATTTTTCTTAAGGTTTTTCGACAAAGTGATATAGGGGATAAGATTGAACAACCGGTTAGTAAACGTAGTGTCTGTAGCTGATTTAAATAAACCGTCATTTTTAGTGCTTTCTGCCCTCAGTCCCGTTTTGATATTTATCACTTTAAGTTTTACAACATAACCAACATACAGTCCCAGTATATATTGATTATAATCCAGGTCGTTGATCCTTGTAAGGTCGCGTTCCCACTCTCCTGTATTTTCATTAAGCCTCAGCAGGTCTGAATTACTGATGTTTTGTCGCAAGATATATTTCAGTCCGGTTTCAATCTGATGTACTTTCGTCAGGGGATCATAATAATCCACCTGAAATGTATGTTCCCGGCCTGTTGCTTCATTGGTATTTTTTTGACGATATGAGATATAATCAAGGATACCGTTAATGCTGTTTTCGTTGAAAGTATTCCGGGGAGAGTTATCCAGCCTGTATGAAACAGTGAAAGTTTTATCCGGTTTATTGAAAGTACGCTGGTAATCAATATTACCCGACATTGAACCATACTCATTCATAAAATCCATACTGTTTTCAAATTGTCTTGTAAGGTTATTATTCAGGTCGAAATCGTTCGTAAGGCTTAGTCCGGTGCCGTCGGAATTTCCAAAATATCCCATAAAAGAGAGGCTGATAAGATTAAGGGTATCTATTTCATAACTCGCTTCGCCTCTCAGGAAATTACCTGTGCCTGTATATTTATTTGTGCCTTCTGTTATAGTTATGCGATTAGTAGTGCTAAGCAGATTTTCACGCGTACTGAATAATTCATTTTTAGGTTGCCTGAACTTATTATTACCGTAGTTCACTGCAAACCCGAATTTTTTAATTTTTGAAGTAGCGAACAGTCCTGCATTATAGCCACCGCGTGTATCAACGCCTGCACTAATGCGTGACATAAATCCCTCAAGTGGTTTTTTATTGGTAACGATATTTATTATTCCGGCAGTCCCTTCAGCTTCATATCTAGATGAGGGGTCTGTGATCACTTCTATATCGCGGATGGTATTTGCAGGCAGGCTGCGCAACACTTCTCTGGGACTTTGAGACACCATTGATGAACTTTTCCCGTCAATCAGGATTTTGAAATTCGATGAACCTTTCAGTTGGATATTATCTTCAGCATCAACTGTTATTAACGGAACTTTGCGCAACATCTCCAGGACATTGCTGGTTTTTGACTCCGGGTCAGCTTCCAGGCTGTATACAATTTTATCCGGTTCAGTTCTTATTAACGGTTTTTGAACTGCCACTACCACTTCGCCAATCTCTTCAACTGATTGCCTGAGGTAAACTGAGCCCATTTCAACTTTGGGAGGATCTTCTTTTATTTCGATCTCTTTTTTTAGCAACTGATAACCAACAGAATGGAAGATAACATCATATTTCCCGGGTTTATCAAGTTCAAAACTGAACTTTCCCGATTCATCACCTGCCAGCCTTTTTACAACTCCGTCATTATTTTGGATACTTATGGTTACATAAGAGATTCCTTCTCCGGAAATTGAATCAATAACGGTTCCTTTAACCTGAAAGTGGGTTTGATTGCTGGCTGCACAGATGTATGCAGAGAATACTAATATTATCCCTGATACAATTATGCATTTCACAAACTTTCTGAATTTATGCATTCGAGTATAATTTAATTAACATTGAATATTCAATTAATTATTTAAAGGGGTGTTACCCCTTTTGCCCAATCCCGATTAAAATCAGGATGTTCGTTTCATTGTTCTTAAGATATATGCTTTCTGTGGTTATATTTCTGACAGGCATCATTGTATTAAATTTTATGTAAATTTAGGTTAGTTGACTAAAAATGACAACGGAAGATCAGCGACATTTTAACGACATTTTGATTTGTGCAGGTTTGTCATAATATAAGTACTGTTTTCGGTTGCTTTTAAAGACTTAATTACCAATGGTTCTTTCAAATTTGGCATAAAGTCCTGACAAATAAAAGAGTAATTTATTAAACGGTTGCTTTTAATTATTAAACGGTAAATTATCAGGTATTGCCTGGCCCATCATCACTTTCGGCGATATGTTTTTCAGCTGTTCCAGCGACAAATTTTCCTCATTTACAAACAGGGGCCTGTTATCTTAATGAATTATTAGATATTTTTAAAATCTGACAGTCGTTGATTCATTTATCCAGCCTCCTATTTTATAGCTACCGCCATCCTGTATACCCCTGAAGAAAGCCTCCTCTTTACTTGGAAAATATCTTCTGTAAACAGATATTTGCTGCGATGCATCAACTGCACAGTCCTGTCCGGCCCGCCTTGCACGCTCATAGTAATCGACGGCAAGCCAGTATACTGAGGATCTTTCAAAAGCGTCCTGTCCATAAGAACCGGCTGCCTGCACATAAATATCACCTATAAGCATCAAAGCCTGGCAATAATCAGGTTTAATATCCAATGCTCTTTTTGCATAACTCCTTGCTTCCTGGAGGGCTCTCTCTTTTGCAAAAATAAACAGGGCATATTCATAATAGTAATTTGCAAGAAGTTCCCGGTCGGTTTCCTGGTCCATTGCCTGTTTGTAATATCTTTTGGCTCTGTTGGTATCATCCCTTTTAACATATCTTCTGGCCATGTTGAATGCTGCTTCAGCCGATGGTTCCAACTCGTACAATCTTTCCGATGCCTGCGAAAATAGCCGGCTTTCGTCACATTTAGCCCTTCCCAGACGGCGAAGCATATTTTTAATGAACTCAACATCATCGCTTTTTTGCTCAAACTGAGGAGTGAAAATATTTATAAGCGCTTCGCAGTCAGCTGCTCCTGACGAACCAAATAGTTCTTCTATATAATTTTTAACATCCGTCACATTTTTAGATAGTTCTTCATCCTCACAATTTGCAAGTATCAGGTTCAGATTATTGTTACAGAGATCATAATTCCGGACTACAGTTTCTTTTGGAAGTTCACCCAGTATAAACAGAGAACGTGTGGTTTGCATAAATGATATCAGGACCTGCAATTCAGATTTTTCGGCCTGCTCTGTAACAGATTCGTTAAGCCACTCATATCCTGATTTTAAAACTTTAGTTAAGTCATCGCCTTCAGGAGGATTCTCGGTGTCTATTTTATGTTTAAACCAGGTAAGTGCCTTGCGGCCCAGAACATATCCTTTTTCACCAAAATACTGAATTCGTTTATCGTATAATTTCATGAGTTCATCAAGATATTTATTCTTATCCTCTTGATTTTGAGCATTCCCGATAAATCTTTCATACATATTAGCTCCATGTATATATACATTCAGGGTTGATTTAGGATATTTTGAATACAGAATTTTCCAGTGTGGAAAAGCAGTTTCATAATTACCCTGCTGATAAAATCCATAGTATAAGGATAATGCGTTCATATACTCACGTTCCTTATCTCTCACCAGTTCGTCGTGAGTTTTAAGTACTACCTGCTCCTGTGTCTCTTCTGCAATTTCACCTGTTGGGATATTGCCGTCAAATGCAAAATTAAAAATATCCCCCTCTTTATTGGAAATTACCAATTTACGGGTATCATTTATATAGGTGAATTTCAGCCATTTTGTTTTACGATGAGCTTTAACCTCGTACTTACCTTCAAAACCGGTCAATACCGTGCCGCCTCTGTGGGCCTGAACGGTAATTCCCGGAGCAGGTTTTCCTTCCCTGTAAACAGTACCTTTGATAATCCTTTGCGCTGTGAGGCTGGTCAATGAAGCCAGGATAAGAGCAGTCATCAACAGAGTTATGCGAACAAAGACTTTCATGATAGTATTATTTAGCTGTCAGTTATATTAAGTGCTGTTTAAAATTACATTTTTTATATTAGAATTCAAAGCTGATTTTAGGCATTCGTTCTTAATGCCATCCGTTAGCTAAAGCATAAGGCAACAGATAAAATCCTGAGATATAACAACTGCTTCTTCTAAGCTTTACGCTTTGCCGTCGGCTTCAGCCAAAGGTATATAGTCAAACAGATTTGATTTTTTAACGTTCCATTCCGTCATTTTTTTTACGCATTTTTTCTTAGGCGGATTTTAAATTTGTTGCTTCAGTATTTCAATGTGGCTTTTAGAGCCGTAACTTTTTTGTTTTATATTAATCTCATTAACATTTTTTGTTTTAACGGTATGAGATTGAACTCGCATTTATTCAAGTAATACTCATATAACTTTTCAAGAATTCTCATTTCATTCCCTTTTGTGAGGGCTCTTTTAAAATTAACGCCGCCCATAATGGGGTTTCATTCGTTTTACATTTAAAATCCTCATCAATTCATACTGTTGTATTCAGAATAATTTGACTTATCAGTGAATGTTTTTCAGACATTGCAATACAGTTTCTTTTCTTCTGCGTGATACCGTGATAAAATTGCCATCTGATAGTTTTAAAATGCCTCTTGATTTAATATATTCCTCCACATATTTTAGGTTTACCAGATGGGATTTATGTGCCCTGACAAATCCGAATTCCTGAAGCAGGTCTTCAAATTCTACGAGCGTTTTGGCTACCAGTGAATGTTTGCCTCCTTCGAACCAGATGTGTGTATAATTTCCTTCGCCCTCGCACCTGATTATTTCATTCACTTCTTTGAATTCTATGCGGTCACCTGATGGCAGGCCGATACGCGGATTACCGGGTTGACTGAGATTGTGGTAAAGTTGTTTCAACCTTTGGTTTTCCTGCTTATGGCGGATTCGTTCAGCTACTTTCTGCACGGCTTTGGCCAGATCGTTGTGGTTGACAGGTTTAAGAATGTAGTCAGCAGCGGAAAAGCGAATAGCTTTGATGGCATAACTGTCATGTGCTGTGACAAAAATTACTTCGAAACTGAAATCCTTCAGATACTCCAACAGTTTAAATCCGTTTTCACGGGGCATTTCTATATCCAGGAAAACCAGGTCAGGCGCAGATTCACCGATCAGTTTAAGAGCCGCCTGCACCGACTCTGCCTCACCCGAAAATTCCACCTCCGGACAAAATTCCCGGAGAATGCCTGAAAGGTTCTCCCGGCCGTGTTTTTCGTCGTCAACTATTATGGATTTGATCTTAATTATTTTAATTTTTCCTTTAATTGAATTGATAATTTTTTCCCATCACCTGAAGATAGCCATTTGATTTAAGAATTTTCTTTCAGAATTAACGATGACCTGTTTAAGAAACAAGTAATCCCTGGTGCTTTTATTCTAATATTCGATTTTTCAAATCCATATTTTCGTGCAGAATTCTTGTAACCTCAATAGTTTCTGAATTCAATCTTCTGTAGAAAATAATATGTCGATTTACGTGCAAACCATACAAATCGGGGATAACTTTAATATATTTTTTCCCAAAATCCGGATTTCTGCTAATCTTCTCACAAGCCTTTAATAATTCATTGTAGTATTTATCAGCTTGTCTTTCTGACCAGTTTTTACAAGAATAATTCCAAATCTGACTCAAATCAGATACAGCCTTATTGGTCAGATTAAAATCAGCCATTTAGTTGTCTTTTTGATTTTAAAGATTCAAGATGTTTTTTAGGGTCGAAATCATACGCAATTCCACTGTCAATTCCTTCTTTTATAGCATTCTTTAAAGCGATCACTTTATTTTCCTCTTCTTCTAAAAGACGTAATCCTGCACGAATAACTTCGCTTACATTTTTATATCGTCCTTTTGATATACTCTCCCGAATAAATCTATCAAAATAGCTCCCGAGTGATATTGAGGTATTTTTATTCATATGATTAAAATTAATTATTTTCAAAGGTATCATATGGAACTCGCATTTTTAATCATCACCTTGGGTGTAAATATTTTACATGCTCGTTTCATAGTTTTATTTTTTTCAAATATACCAATAATTGGTATAAAAGTCAACTTTACATATCTGAAAATAATTTCAAAAACAAATTATATTGAATTTATTTCTCCTCCGGAATGAAAATCTCCACTCTCGTGCCTGAAGATCCGTTATCCTTCATATCGATGATCTCAAGATAGTATTTATTTTTCTGTTTTTCAGAGAGTATCTCAAGTCGCTCCTTCAGAAGCTTTGAACCTTTACCGTTAGTAGTGCTACTCAGATTCTTTGTTGCTTCACGGCCAACTCCGTTGTCTTCAATAGTTATTAGTATACCCAGGGTATCATGTGGTATAAGGTTCAACCCGGTTAAGGCTGTGTTAGCCTGGTCTTTAACGTATTTATTAGCTGTAATATTAATATATGGCTTCACTGTATCTTCTTCATTTTTCGTCAAACTATCTGTCTTTGATATTTGATTCTCAGGGGGCAGGGCAGTCAACCGGATCACTTCTATCTTCATTTTCCGGTTACCTGCTTTGTTCTGTAATCCGTGAACGATAGCATTTTCAGCAAAAGGCTGCAACAGCACAGATGGTACCATTGTGTTATATGCATCTATGCTCTTATCCACAGAAATATTAAAATCAAAATCGAAGCGCAATTTTTCCAGGTTAAGATATTGTTGCACCATTTCAAGTTCTTCGGCCAGTGACACCTCTTCTTTTTCAGAATTTTGCAGCACCTTCCGGATAAGTCCGGCGAAATCTGCCAGATAAAGGTTAGCTTCACGGTTCATATTTTTCCGGACCAGGTTCTGCACCGAGTTAAGGCAGTTAAACAAAAAATGGGGATTCATTTGTGAACGGATCGCCGTCAGTTCCAGCTCACGCAAGCGTCGTTTTTGTTCTTCCTGCCTCAAACGCTTCCGAACCCTCCATCTCCATAGTATCAAAAATATGAATACCAGGAAAAGTAAAAAACCGAGAATCGCAATTAATGTTTTCAATTGCGATACGTCGAGCTCTTTTTTCTGATCAAGACTGGCTAAAGCCTGTTGGGTTGCCTGATCTACTGATTGACTGTAGTTTATCAATTCACCCTTTTTATTGAAAATCAAAAATATCTGTGACTTCAGGAAAATGTCCTTTATTGTTGTGCTGTCGGTATGTAAAAGATAATGTTCTATCAGGGGTTCAGCACGGTCATTATATTCTTTCCATTCCCGGAAATTACTCCCGTCAGTGATCATTACGAATTTTATGTCTGGATGCTTCTCTGCCAATTCATCTAATTCATATCGATTTCCTATCCAGTTGGACGAGAAGTATATGACTGACGGACCGTCTTTTATTAAGCGATCAATAGGTACGCGGATACTATCGCGGTTATAAAAAAACAGTGAGGGGATCTGATTTCCTTTCAGAATGACTCTGTATTGCCTTAAAATATCTCTCGCTTTTTCAACTATTTCCGCATCATTGCATCTTCTTATAATCAGATCAAGGTTGTCAGCTGCTATTTGCTCACGGTACCAACTTACCTGATCGCCGGGTAAGACCTGTGACTGTTCAAATGTTTCAGATATTGCACCTGCAACTTCCCTGTAAAACTGAGAACCCGAAAGTATCATTCTTGCAAATTGAATATGCTGATTAAGATCAAAAGGGTGTCTTATAACTCTGTAAGAAATTATCCTCCTGAAATCGTTATTACTGATGAGATTAAAATTATAATCCAAATAGTAGCCAACCAGTTTCCTTGAATAGAGGCCGTAATCATTATAAATGTCATGGATCTGGATTTTGTCGATCTTGTCTTTAATTCTGGCATAATCATCCAAAGTACTTTTTTTGTCCGGCAGCCATCTTCCATAAGCAATGATCTCGCGCTGAATTGAGTTGAGTATGGAAGCATAGAAATAGCATTTCAGTTCATTTGAGATGAATGAAAAAGTCTTATTATCAAGCTTAACCTTATATTCTTCAAGTATAATCTCTCCCTCTTCTAAAGCATCCAGAATTTTTTCTGTTTGCCGGGGAATATATCCATCTTCATTATGTCCAAATCCTGAATACCAAAATTCATCATCCAGGATTTTATTGGTTCTTCTCAGAAAAATTAATTTGTTGTCCGATATTTTGATCTCATTTTGAAGTCTGTTTAATAAGTGTGCTTCTGTCACCCGGGTTCCTGTAAAATCAACATCCCAGGCGAGATCATCTCCTTTGGCTTCAAAATGTATAGTATCCCCGCGTGAGGCATAGAAGAGAAAGGTTCCCGGTGGATTGTGTTTATTGTTGTTTTCATTCTCAATAAATAAAAATCCGCTGTGTGAAAAGTCAAATTTTGTATTGAATTTGCCGTCATCGTCAAGCATTACTGTGATTTTCTTCATTCTTACGCCAAAAGGTTCGTCAAGAAACTGGATATGAACTTTCTCACTCAAAGGATTTTCAATTTTTCCTGAAATCGACAATTTATCCGGGGGAATTTTTCCTGATCTCAGAAGTTTTATCTGTTTTTCCCTGACAGTCCAGAAGTAATCGTCGATAAGTCTTTCAATATTTGATGTGATTGAATCTTTGCAAATTTCCAGATAGTCAGAAATAAGCCCATTATTGAGATCAACCCAAAATTTAAGGTGAGTTTTTCCGGGGATCAGTTTTTCAAATCCGTCATTACTAAAATTGGAGATGCCTCCTCTCTTTTCTCTAACAACAAGTTTTTCATCAAGAGAAGAATTTAATAGTTTATTATCAGGAGTTATCCTTGCATTATGACAGAAAAGTAAGAATTCAATATAACTTGCCGGATTAAAATGACCATTATCAGCTAATACATCTTCTTTAAATAGTTTTGATTGTTCATCAACAATTTGTCTGTCCAATCCCAATTCGGTTAAACGCTGGTTAAACTTTTCAAGAAGTTCTTTTTTGTTATAGATCTTTATTTTTCGTTTTTGAAGATCAATATGGAATGTAATATTAGAAAGTGATAAAAAGCCTTCAAAAGGATCTTCGATTTCATTAAGGGAGTATCCCTCAATAAAATCCGGATATTTATAATCAGTCCGGTCAATTTTAGTAGGTACAGTAGGATGTTCATCATAGTTTTCCAGATAATTGACACTGACAATCAATGAATCATCCGAAAAAGATCTCTTTACCTTCATCTGCAGTACTTTTTTATAAATATGCTTTAGGCCTTTTGAACCATCAAGTTTCATCTTATATAAAAGTCTGTTAGTCTCAAAAACATATTCGTGCCCTTCCTCAAGCTTTAAACTTATGGTTTGTTCTTGTGATAACAGGTTAATAACGGGGATTGTGAGAAATAAAAATATAGCCAAAGCAGATCTCATTATAATTGTTTATTTTAACGGTATGAGGTGGAACTATTTATTTACTTGTTCTATTATCTGTTTTTTTAATTCATCAATTTCCAGGGGCATTAAATGTGCATTAACTATTTTGCCACCTTTATCGACAAGAGCATAATGCGGGATTCCATAAATATTGAATTTTGCCTTCAGATGTATCCATTCATCATTTGAAAGCCTGACATGCTCCCCCTTTATTTCGGGAATTCTTTTTTTGTATTCTGTTTCGGGTGAGGAAGGATCTGTAATATATAGGAACACCACATCTTCATCTGCCAGCTCATCTTTTAGAGGCTTTATTTTTTCAATTCCTGCAATACAGGGGCCACACCATGTTGCCCAAAAATCAACATAAATAACTTTACCGCGGTATTTTCTTATTATTGAATCGAAGATTTTGTCACCTTCAGTTTTCAATGAAGGAGTCTCCGGATAATTTTTTATTTCATTTTCTGCTCTCTTTTTGTAAAATTCGGCAATTGCATACTCTTTAAGATAATCAGTACTGATAATCTGTTTTATTTTTTTAAACTCTTCCTCATCCGGACTCCCTGTTTCATTTTTAAGCCCTGTGAGATAATTTTGTAATGTAGTTATCTCAACCGGCAGTCCCGCTGGTTTTCCCAATAGGGCATTCAAATTTTTTGTTAGATTATTCAGGTAAAATTCATTGGAGATATTTATTAAATCACTCCAATGTTTTTGTCTGAAGTTATTCAGCACCACTCTATATGCTTTGTTGAAATTCCTTGCATTTTCATCATTATAATTCTCACACAAATTTAAGCGGATGTATTCAATCATATCCTTTTCTTCCCCTGTTATTTCAGTTCCTTTACTATTCAGTTCATTTGCCAGTACAGTTAAGATGTGATAATATGATCCCTGGGGATTTGAAAAGTCGTTAAGTTTTAAAACGTTTATTAAATTAATATACTCGGGACTGACAAGTGCAATGTCGCTGTTAACAGGAGTATCTTTTATTCTTTTTAGCAGATTTATGTCAAAGGGAGCAACTTCAAACGGTGGAGGTTCCGTGATTCCTGACTCCCTGCGACTGTAGAATACAGCCTGTCTTCTGTTTTGATTGAAACTTACTGCATTGGCAGCTTCCCGGAAAAGAATATCAAAGCTTCTTAACTGAAGGGTTTTGTCACCAATATTCCTCTCTTTTCTGATCTGTTCAAGTTTTTGTTCTTCAGACTTTCTTGTGTTGATTACATGTTCAATATATTCGATATCAGTCATATCTTCTATCTCTTTGACAAAGTCCCTATTGCTGACAGCAATATTTTCAGTGGCTTTCAGTCCATAATTGACAGCAGCACTTGCACCCATGAAAAGCGAAGGATATTCATCAATACCTGTATTGGCAAGATGGAAAAGTGTTTTGCCGGGTTCAAAAAAGAGTCGGGTACCTGTGTAGGGTAAGCCAACATAAGCCTCTTGAGGAAATGCCAGGGGAAATTCAACTGCAAAACTGCCATCGTCTTCTATTTTAAAGGCATAACTTTCCTGCTGATTGTTCAACCGGTTTGTTATGCGGATTAATCCACTGCTTATTCCCAGGCGTTTTGAATAACCTTTCAGGAATCCATTGTAAATAACCTTTCCCGGATCAAGCAGTGGGTTTTTAAAGTTACCCTCTCCGGATATCGTTTCCAGAGCACGAGGATTTTTTGAATAGGGTATCTCTGCGTCTTTCCCTGCTTTCATATAGCAATATTCGCCGCCATCATGCCTGCAGTACATAGTTAGTTCTTCATCCCCGTTTTTAAGGCTGATTTCAAGAATATTATCTCGAGGATTAACTGAAATATATTCCCAGGTTTTACTCTTATATATTGCAAGAGAATCAAAAAAGCTGAATACCCAGTCGCCTCTGTCAGCCGAAAACCAGTTGCCAAGCAATTCCCCGGGCATGACCGATCTATTAGGTTTTTCTGTGATTTCAATGTCGAAAATATTCCAGGGATTTGAATAAGGTTCTATATAATCAATTTTATTCACATCAGGATCAATTGCAGGGAAGAACAGTCTATATGACAATCCTCCTTCAGGAGCTTTATACATTCCTCCGGGGCCCTGCCCGGCAGAAATCTCCTTTTTAGTCATTACAAGGGTGTCAGGACTTCCTGCCACACGTATGAAAGTATTTGACCCAATACCGAAGGTTGCCCCTTTGGGAAGATCCATGTGAAATGAAAGAATAGTCGATGTATTGTTGATCTCGATTCTGGTAATAATTACCTTAGGCTGACTGCTTAATCCAAATTTTGGATTATCGACTATTTTTTGGGCACTTATTTGAAATGCCAAAAAAAGGATTGCTGCGGGAAGGATAAATGCTTTCATTATCAGGAAAAATTACTTATGATTATTGTTTTTATCATATAAATTTTTATCATTTTTTTTTGAATTCAAAGCATTATTTATTAAACGGTTGGTTCAGTTTATTAAACGGCAGTTTTTATTTGTAGAGATAACAGTAGTATGGATTACATCATGATTTTTAGTAGTGATAATTACTACCCCGTTCCTTCCTTTTTCACCATACATTTTAGAGGCAGATTTATTATTTACTACTTTAATGTTTTTGTTTTGGTATCATCTTCTTTTAGAACAAAATTAATAGGTACTGTATATTGAACATTTACCGGCTTACCTTTTTGATAACCGGGACTCCATACAGGCAGACTGTTTACAACCCTTAAGGCTTCCTGGTCAAGAAGCGGATCTACGCCGCGGGCAATTTTGGCATTGGCCACACTGCCGTCTATTGTAACAACAAAAGTCACATATACTTTCCCCTGGATGCCATTTTCCTGAGCAGTTTCAGGATACTTGACGGTATTGGCAATATATTGTCTTAGTGCCATTTCTCCTCCGGGAAATTCCGGCATCTTTTCGACAATAAAGAAAATTTCCTCACCTTCCGGTATTTTATTGTCTTCCAGAGTTGCATTTTTAGTTGTGTCCAAAGATTGCAATTCATCTCTGTTCTCGCAGGCAAATACTAATATTAATGCCGTTGCTGCCAATACTCCGAATATCACTTTAATATTGGCAATTTTTGAAGATTTTATTTTTGACATCATTTTGATTCGGTTTTTAATTAATGAATAATTGAAATTGTTTGTTAATACAAGTTGTCCACCGGCAATTTGTGAAAGCAGTAATTTTTTATAATATCCCAGGTCTGTTCCGGATTCCAGAACTGCCCTGTCGGCGAGATATTCATGATTTTCCCTTATTGCATGTCCCAGCATCCATACAAAAGGATTGAACCATTGAAAAACTTTAAGTAATTCAATTATTAGCACATCAAAAGAGTGTCCCTGTTTTAAGTGCTCTTCTTCATGTCTGATCATTCGATTGTAACCCTCCATTGTACGCAGTTGACGGCTTATGAATACGTAATTGAAAAATGAAAAAGGGCTGCATTCATTTTCAAGAATAACAAGCTTGAACCGGCCGGTTTTGGTTATTTGGTTTTTTTGTATCAGAATGGCAATACTGATGATGCGTATCAGGTACCTGATAAGTAATACCAGGACTCCTGTCATGTAGGTCCAAATTAATATTTTAGCTGAAAGAATTACGTTCTCTACCGTTGCAGACAAATTCTGACCGTATATTGTCACTGATTCAATCAGGTTCCGGTAAGGTGTTACTGTAATCTCGGGAAGTTCAACAGGCTGAGGCATAAAGATCCTGAATTTCAGTAATGGGAGTACAACCGAAAACAGAACAGCTCCAATCAAAAACAGACGGTTCATTTGAAAGAATGTTTCCTTTCTGAGGAAAAGCACATATATAACAGAAAATGCCGTAAGACTTATCCCCGATTCAAGCAGAAAGTTTATTGTGCCGTTCATTTTTTGTCTGATTTTTTTTCTTTTAAATCATTTTTGACATCCTTCATCAGTTCATCGAGATCGGACAAGCTCAATTTATTCTCTGTAGCAAAAAATGAAACCATCTCTTTGAAAGAACCACTGAAGTAATTATGCATGAAATTTTTCATGAAGAGACGGGTGTACTCTTTTTTTGAAATGAGAGGAAAATATTCATGAGTATTCCCGTAAGCTTTATGGTCAACAAATCCCTTTTTCTCAAGGATACGGATAATAGTCGATACGGTATTATAAGCCGGTTTAGGATCCGGCATATCGCTGATAAGATCCTTAACGAATGCTTTCCCGTGATCCCAGAGGATCTGCATTATCTGTTCTTCTGCCTTTGTTAGTTCTTTCATAGATTTTAGATATATTAAATGTTGCCTTAGAGTATGTACCTAAAAATTAGTTTTACAACCAGAGCTTTCGTCTTTTATTGGTTTTCCTTTTCTTTCAACTTATAAAGAAAACCGGCAAGACTATTTATAGGTCGAATACTTATTTGGATATCCGTGTTAAATATATAACTAAAATTTTAGTTTTGCAACTAAATTGATAGTTATTTTTGATTTTTTGCAAATATTTTTAGGTCAGAGTTGTTTTACTTGTAATTAGGGGAGGATGATTATCGTTAGAATCAGACTATTATGTCTTTATTCTTCTGAAATATTTTCTGTTTATTTATCAATACATTGATTTGCATCTTACCTGAAAAATTTTCCCGGTCTTTTAGTTTGAGTAGGTATTTTCCCGTGGATATTACCTCCTTCCCATTCTGTCCGGGTATCTCGTTTTTTAAAGTAGAGTGGTTTTTTATTATCACTTTCCTTCAAATTCTGTCTGAAATATTCGACAAAATAAACCGGGATAAAAATGATAAAAAAAACAATTAATGCACCAATAATCCATGCCATTGCATTTATCTCAGAAAAAAACTGAAGGAATAGTGCCGTTAAAATCACGAAAACCATTCCTGGTCCTGTAATGTAGAGCAATATTTTTTTGAATTTTTTCATGTTCAAAGAAAATTTATTTATCTAAAGTTAAAACAAAAAACATAAAAGCATAAGGTATATTTATTAAACATACATAATAGGTAATTTAGTGATGAAATTCTGCAACTGCATTTTTTATATCTGCTTCGTCAAAACAATACTTTTCTACTATGTTAATTATCTTTTTGACGTGAATATCCGGTCTTTCACTCTTGTTGTATGCATGGTAGTTGTCAGGTAATTAAATAAGGTAGACTGCCATATTTAATTTATCATTTAAGTTATGCCCGAAGCATATCGCCGAACAAGTTGACGGATTTTTTAAAATAGTTTATCTTTATAGTTGTAAGAATTTAATATCAGAAAATTATGACTGATAACTTCAATATCAATCGCAGGAAATTTATTTCAGTAAGTGCAGCCTTAAGTTTTGGCATTCCCATACTGGGAAAAGTCAGAATATCAAATTCACCGCTTCGTGAACTGCAACCGGATATTAAACCGGAATGGCGTAACAGGCAATCAGGTATGTCCTATCGCCTGCTTGGAAATACCGGACTGATGATCTCTGAAGTCCTCAATGGTGGTGACCCTGTCAGGCTGAATAACCTGCGTACTGCTGAGATTGCGATGGAACGCGGAGTGAACTACCTGGATATGGCTCCTGCATACGGCCGTGGTGAATGTGAAATAAGTTATAGTAAGATCATCGATAACAGTGTCAAACGCGAAAAGGTGTTCATGACCACCAAGGTAAGCGGATATACTGACATAAGGGATAACTTATACCGGGAAATTTATGACAGCCTGCCGGGTGCCAAGCAGGAATATTATCAAAATAAAGCCAGAGAGATGCGTGCTGCCCGTAATGTGGATAAGCCCGGCTATTTTATTACATACTGGCCGGGACAATCGCGTGCTTTTGAAGGAACTTACCTGAGCAATGCCATGGCAGCTGATTATGCCCATAAAGTTGAAGGCAGCCCTGGATTCAGGGAATATATAGTGCAGTCTGTTGAAGAGAGCCTGAAACGTGTTGGAACCGACTATTTTGATATTCTGATGTGTCCTCATGGTGCCGATTCTATCGAAGAAGTGCACATAGAAGAAACTTTTTCAACCTTTGAACAACTCAAGAAAGAAGGGAAAGTCCGTTTTCTGGGGGTGTCTGCCCATAACGACCCGGCAGGTGTTTTGAGGGGAGCCAGGAAGACCGGCCTTTATCATGTGGCAATGGTAGCTTATAACATTATCAACGGCGGATACATGGAAAGAGAGATTGAACTGGCCAAAGAGAGCGGCATGGGAATCATCGCTATGAAAGTTGCCATGGCTGTGGCTACTCAGCACAAAGAACTTCAACCCATACCCGAGTGGCGAATTCAAAAGGTACAAAGAATAGTGCCGGGAGATATGAAACCTCCGGTAAAAGCCTATTTGTGGGCATTGCAAAATCCAAATATCTCAGCGGTAATTTCCAATCTCTGGGATGAACAACATGTGAATGAAAATCTTTCGGTGGTTGGTAAAAAGGTGGAATTGCAACCGGGTTAAAGAAATATTAACAAAAAATCAAGGCGAGTTTATATATATTTCATAAAAAAATCAAAGCGAAATTTAATTTCCCGACAATCGGTAAAACAACACAAATAATCAACTCCCGAAGAGATCGATAAACTCATTGTGATCGTTTTTGCCCGGATGCATCTCAATATGGCCCGGTACGCATTATTTTAAAACACAGGAAATCAGTCAGTCATTGCACTGAAAACCGGTTTCATTTCTATCGTTAATCCTTTAAATTCAATTGTTTGGT
>CAZBWK010000054.1:0-9684 GCA_964495655.1 uncultured Prolixibacteraceae bacterium
GAAAGAGAGACATTGGCAGAGTTGTCAGAACGATATGGTATTCATCCCAATATCATAAGTAAATGGAAACAGGAGTTATTAAAAAACTCCTCAAAGGTTTTCGAGAAAGGAGATGCCAAAGGCTCTTCGGTCGATGTTGATAAGCTCTATTCGAAGATAGGAAAGTTGGAGATGGAGCGGGATTTTTTAGAGAAAGCCTACTCAATTGCCGGTCTGGGAAAGAACGAAAAATGATTGTCAGTAAAGATCATAAGATCAGCATACGACAGCAATGCGAGATTTTGGAAATTTCCAGGAGTGGGTTTTATTATAAACCGGTTAAAGAAAAGGAAGAGAACCTGAAGATTATGCGTATTATGGATGAATATTATTTAAAACATCCTACTCATGGGGTCCTTAGGGTTCAGGATTTCCTGCAGAGTTTAAGTATTATTGTAAATCATAAACGTATCAGGCGTTTATTACGGCTAATGGGTTTAATGGCCATTTACCCTAAGAAGAACCTGAGCAAGTTAGGTTTAGCCAAATATATCCGGCCCTATCTGTTGAAGGGGCTTAAAATAACCAGGGCTAATCAGGCGTGGGCCGTTGACATCACCTATATTCCAATGGCAAAAGGATTTTTATATTTAACGGCCATAATAGACCTCTACAGCCGGTTTGTGGTTGGATGGGGCATCAGCAACTCACTTGATTCAGAAAGCACACATAATGTGTTTAAAAGGGCTGTTTCTGAGCATGGGAAACCTGAAATAATCAATTCAGATCAGGGCAGCCAGTTTACCTGTAAAGAATGGATAGAGCTACTAAAAAAAGAGAATGTGCAAATTAGTATGGACGGCAAGGGCCGTGCTATAGATAATGTTTTTATTGAGCGCCTGTGGCGTTCTGTGAAGTATGATTATGTTTATCTCAGACCTGCAAATGATGGTTTAGAGTTATATCAAGGGCTCAAAGAATATTTTCGCCAATACAATTATGAGCTGACACACCAGGGTATCGGGAGAAAAATTCCGGCACATTTGTATAAGGATGTAGCATAATTATTAACAGATAATGAAGATGTTAACAAAAGAAAAAAGTAACCAAAAAAGAAAAGGTGTTAATAACCAGAATAACTCTTCGTTTCTCTTCGAGTTATTTCCGTTTATTAACACTATTTTTACATCATCATTATCTTTTAAAGATTCAATTAAAGAAAAAAAATTGTCTCTAAGGAAAGGGTAGTACCTCATAATACTTCCATTTGAACTATTTTTATAGTGAAAAAGAAAATGTAAATTAGGATAAAAATTTATTGTATATTGATTGTCCAAGCAATGGGTCTTAGTATCAATAAAATTTATCAATCCCGCCTTTTGTCGGATAATTGTGATAAATTGCATAATTTAAATAACTGTCAATGAAAAACATCATCATCCTGATCTCAGTCCTTTTATATTTCATATCATGTAATACTGAAGTGAACCAGTATAAAATTTATCGCGATCAGATTTCACCGGCACAAATTAATCTTAAGGAAATTGGTAAGATAAGGCCAAAATCAGCATGCGAAATAAATGCATCATATCTGGGTGTGGGGTGCGAAGTTCTTTGCCGGGGATATGCATATTATGAAGGGTATAAAGAATACCTGGGTAACCTGGGAGTAAAGCATGCAAGGTTTCAAAGTGGCTGGGCCAAAACAGAAAAAGAGCCGGGATACTATGACTATACCTGGCTTGATCCAATTATTGATGACTGCATCTCCAGATGCATTCAACCCTGGATTAATATTTCGTATGGGAATCCAATCTATCCGGGAGGAGGAAATCCCACAATCCGCAGCCATATTCCACAAGGTGACTCTGCCATTAACGCCTGGGATGCTTATGTATATGATCTTGTGAATCATTATAAAACCCGTGTCTATGAATGGGAAATCTGGAATGAACCCAATAACCATCATGACCGCGAAACAGGGCCTGCAATATATGGCGACCTTTTTATCCGGTCGGCTGAAATCATCAGAAAAGTGCAGCCGGAAGGAAAAACTATAGCGCTGGCAATTGGATATTATGACCTGAAATTTGCAGAAGCTTTCTTTGAATATTTAAAATCAAAAGATAAAGTTAACCTGGTGGATGTTGCCTGTATGCATGGATACCCGCAGAATCCGGATGATGACAGACTGGACAGTTTTATTGATCTTGTCAAAAAATATGATCCCAGAATTACTTTTTTGCAGGGTGAAGCAGGAGCGCCTTCAAAAAAGACAACCGGGGCGTTGGCTAATGCGAAAATGGATTTTACTGAGTTAACCCAGGCAAAATGGGACCTTCGCCGCTCCCTGGTGCATATTGGGAGAGGTATTCCTCATAGCCAATTTGCTATTTCAGACATGAAATACCCTAACTGGGAAATAAGAGGTGTCAATGCCAAAGGTTTATTAAAAATCAATGAAAATGACAAAAATATTGAAAGGCCGAAGCAGGCCTATTTTGCATATCAGTATTTAACTTCTATGTTCGACAGTACTGTGATAGCTAATGATAAAACAAAAATTGAATTACTTACAGATTCTGCATCAACTTATTACTCCTTTAATGACATAATAAATGACAAACCGGTCATCACTTATTGGCTGTCAGGAGATGTTCCAAATAATGATATATCGACCGGACAAATAAAAATAAAGTTTCAAAAAATTGACTTCAATTCACCTCTTTTAGTAGATATAAGAACAGGATATGTTTACAGAATACCAAAAAATTCTATTAAAAATATTGATGGAGTTACTGAATTTACGCTGCCGGTGTATGACTCTCCACTGCTAATATGTGACAAAGACTTCCTTACCAGCAGGAAACTTATATACTAACACCCGCAAACAAGCAAGCAACCATATTTATGTACATCAATTTTTTTGATATTGATTCAATTAATTTTTTGTACAACAAATGTTACTATATTGGTTATTAAAAATCCATTTTCCTCAGTTTGGGTAGCAGCTTTGCGATAAACGCATCCCAATATCCTTAAAAAAACACTGAATCAGTAACTTGTTTTGTATTTTTGGGAAGATAATCTGATATCGGGTCCGGGCTGAAATGTTTTTACAAACAATAATAAAGACAAATGAACTATCTGGAAACTCTTGACTACCTGGCAATATTGCTTTACCTGCTTCTTATGGCATGTATAGGATTATTCTTTAAATGGTATGTAAAAGACATAAATGCATATATAAAAGGATCCGGTACCATTCCCTGGATGGTTGCGGGTATCAGCAACTTCATGGCCCTGTTCAGTACTTTTGTATTTGTAGCCTATGCAGGAATTGCATATGAACACGGAATGGTTGCAGTAACTGTGTTTTTCAGCACTATCCCTGCATGTATCATTGCAGCAATGGTTTTTGCAAAAAGGTGGAGACGGGCAGGGATTTCAACACCAATCGAATATCTTGAAACCAGGTTTAATCCTGCAGTCAGACAAACAATCGGATGGGTTGGTCTGCTGATGCGAATACTGGATAATATGGTGCGGCTTTATGCTATTGGCATTTTCCTGACTGCTGTAACTCCCCTCTCCCTCCCACTCTGCCTTATCATCTCATCGCTGATCATTATCTTTTTTACATTATACGGAGGGATTTGGGCAGTCTCCATAATGGGCACGGTCCAGTTTGTGATTCTTATAATAACCTCAGTTATACTGTTCTGGTTATCACTAAGTCATGTTGGCGGACTAGATTCTTTGATGCAAAAGGCACCTGATCATTTTAACTGGTTTAACGGCCCGAAAGGAAATTTCTTCTGGCTAGGAATCTACTATATTATGATTATCATAAAATACAATGAAAACTGGATTTTTATTCAACGTTTTTATATCGTAAAAGATGAAAGGTCGGCTCAAAAAGTGGGATATCTTTCAGCGGCTCTTTTTTTTATTTTCCCGGTAATATTTATGCTGCCTCCTGTTGTCAGCAGTGTTATTATGCCGGGACTGCCTGATAAGGAGATGGCCTATGTTGCAATATCGAGTAAATTGTTGCCTGCGGGACTGATGGGTGTGATGATCGCATCTATGTTCGCGGCAACAATGTCATCCCTGAATTCTGAGTATAATGTAATTGCATCGGTTCTTTCAAAAGATGTCTATCAAAGGCTTATACATAAAAATGCCTCTGACAGGCAGATGCTGATAGTTGCTAAACTTTCAACAATAATTGTGGGATTACTCGTTTTGAGCGGGGGACTATTTATAAAAGATTTTGGAGGTGCCTTTGAGGCAAACAAATTATTTACCGGGATTTTTGCAATTCCCATAGGCATACCACTGATCATGGGAATAATTTCAAGGAAAGCTTCTCCAAGGGGGGCTATGTATACTGTTATTTTCGGTTCAATAGCCGGAATTATATTAAACTCCCTGCCTTCACATTTTTCCTGGGAGATGGCAACACTGCTTGAAACAGTTTTATGTATATTAATTTTTTACGGATCATCACTCCAAAGGATAAAAAACAAAAATTATATTGAAAGAGTCAGCACTCTGTTTGAAAAGCTGAATAAAAAGATTACCGACATCCCTCAAATAGACAAAAAATTTCAAAAAGCACTTTCTATTCTTTATATTGCATCACTTGTAACTTCAGGACTTTTATTCATAATAATGGGATTGCCTTCCATAAATGAACCTGGCGGAGCACTGGCAGTTGCAGGTGGAATGGCTTGTTTTATAATAGCTGTTGTTTTATGGCTGCTTTCCGGAAGGCATTTCAAAATAAAAAATTGATCTATGAAAAAAACCTTTATTCAAAATAATCTGCTCCTGGAGATCCCCCTGGCTTCGGAACTATATGGCCATGTTAAGGATTTGCCTGTTGTAGATTTTCATAATCACCTGAATGCAAAGGAGCTGGCTGAAAATAAAAAATTCAGCAACCTGACGGAAGCATGGTTGAAACCTGATCCCTACAAGCACCGGGCAATGAGAATATGCGGGGTTCCGGAGGATAAAATAACGGGGAAAGCCCCGGATGAGGAAAAATTCAGGTATTGGGCGGAAACCTTACCAAAAACAATTGGTAATCCTTTGTTCGTTTGGTCTGCAATGGAGTTAAAAAGACTGTTTGGAGTTGATCAGCTGTTGTCAGCTGAAAATGCCGTACAGATTTGGGAGCAGTGTAATGATAAACTTCAAAATGAATCCTTCGGAGCGGTTGATATACTAAAAATATTTAACGTGGAGATTATCTGTACCTCCGATTGCCTGACAGATAACCTCAAATATCATAAAATGGTATCAGAAGAACATGATCTGCAGGTTCTCCCCTCTCTGAGAGGTGATTCAGCTATGGCTTTTGAGTCCCCTTCTTTCAATCAATGGTTTCAAAAACTGGAGGAGCTGTCAAATCAGTCAATAAAAAAATTAGACGACTACAAATCGGCACTCCTTTCCGGAATAGAAAGATTTTCCGAAGCCGGATGCAGGCTGGCTGACCATTCGCTCGACAGTGGATTCAGCTTTCAATCAGCTTCGGAAATAAGTGCACAAAAAATATTTGATAAATGGATCAATGGGGTCCAGGCCACATCTGAGGAGTTAATTCAATTAAAGAATTATCTGCTTTCCTTTTTATGCAGGGAATATGCCCGGCGTAACTGGACAGTGCAATTACATATAGGTGCAAACAGGTTTACATCCACCAGGCTGCGAAGGCTGGCCGGCCCTTCAGGTGGATATGCAGCTATCGGGAATTCATTCAACCTGCAGGGCCTTTGCTTTTTTTTAGATGAGCTGGAAAAAACGGGATATCTGCCCAAAATGATAATATACCCCCTGAATCCGGCTGATTATGAATCAGTAGCCTCTTTGACAGGTTCCTACTCAGAAGACGGGGTTCCGGGGAAAATTCAATTCGGCCCTGCATGGTGGTATAATGACCAATATGAGGGTATCAGAAGGCAGCTGACTGTATTGGCTAATTACGGGCTTATAAGCCGGTTCGTTGGTATGACAACTGACAGCCGGAGTGTATTTTCATTCGTCCGGCATGAGTACTTCAGAAGGATTCTCTGTAATCTTGTTGCACAATGGGTAAACAAAGGAGTAGTCCCCTGCGATAAAGTCCTGTTGTCTCAATTAGTAAAAGACATTTCGTATTTTAACAGCAAAAAACAGATATTTGACAGCAATGAATGAACAAAAATTTAAAGGAAAAGTAGCAGTAATAACCGGTGCCGGAGGAACCCTCTGTTCTGAAATGGCCAGGAATCTGGCCCGGCAGGGTGTAAAAGTTGCCCTGTTGGGCAGGACTATCGAAAAACTTCAAAAAGTTGAAAAAGATATATCCCAAAATGGGGGAATAGCCATTTCGATCAGTACAGATGTAACTGATCAGGAACAAGTTGAGCTTGGATTTAAAAAAGTCAAAGACTCTTTTGGAAGGTGTGATATCCTTATTAACGGAGCCGGGGGAAACCAGCCTGATGCTGTTACAACTGTCAGTGAGTTTAACCCGAAGGAGCTGGATCGCACCGAAGGTGTAAGGGGCTTCTTTAACCTTGACATGAATATTTTTGGAAATGTGATTGTTTCAAACACTATGGGAACAGTAATCCCATGCTTCATTTTTGGACGCGGGATGGCCAAACAACGAAGTGGCAATATTATAAACATGGCCTCTATGAACAGCTTCAGGCCGCTTTCACGGGTAGGGGCTTATGGAATGGCTAAAGCAGGAATCATGAATTTCACCCAGTGGCTGGCAGCATACCTTGCCCCTGCCGGCATCAGGGTAAATGCAATTGCACCCGGATTTTTCCTGAATGACAGAAGCAGGAAACTACTTACAACACCCGATGGTGGTTATACCGAAAGAGGCCATAATATTTTGAGACAGACTCCCATGAAAAAATTTGGCGAAGCCCCGGAACTTACAGGCTGCTTAAACTGGCTCATAGATGATGAAGCATCCGGATTTGTCACCGGTGTAACAATTCCGGTTGATGGTGGTTTTCTGGCTGATTCAGGAGTGTAAATTTTTTAACCATGGATACGAATCAATACAAAAAAGAGGTCAGCATGATGAAGCTTGATAAGCTCATTGAACTGCGCGAGGGATTATCAGATATGGAATTCCCTGTTGCTGAAAGTGAATTATTGAGCAGGTTTGAAAAATTATATACCGGGGCGATCAACGATGTGCTCAGGGAGTTTTGTTATTTAAACCAGGCATTGCCCTATAACATTGTTCCATTAAGGGAATACCGGACAATAGCTGGTATAGCCTTTACGGTAAAGAGCTCGCCCAATACTAAAGTAAGGGGTGAAATGGAGTTTCGTACAAAAATGCTCGACGACATGCACGAAAATGCATTTGTTGTCTGGGATACAAGTAATGACCAGAAGGCTACCCTGTGGGGAGGTGTAATGACTGCCACCGCAAAAAGGAAAAAGGTAAAAGCAGCATGTATAGACGGGGGCATAAGAGATACCCACCAGATTCTGGAGGCTGAATTCCCCATCTTTTACAAATACCGAATATCAAACGGCAGCCTGGGCAGGTGCCTTATTACCCATTACCAGATACCAATTGAGATAGGTTCTGTTGTCATTAAACCGGGAGATGTTATTTTAGGGGATATTGACGGGGTGCTGGTTGTTCCCCGGACTATCGCTTATGATGTTCTTTTAAGGGCTGAAGAGATCAAAAAAAATGAGGATAAAATATTCGGTTGGGTAAAAGAAGGCCAGTCAGTAAAGGACATTACCGACAAGGGCGGCTATTTTTAAGTTAGAATTAGCAGTATTTCAGAGGCAGTGATTAAATTATGATTTAAACTTTCTATTTCTGTAAACCATGAAACTTACCATGCTCCTCCCTCCAAAATATGATGCCCGCAAATGGACCCTTGCCAGGCAGGCGGGTGTCAATTATGCAATTACTAAGGCTGTGTCATCAATGTCCGGGAAGGAACCGCCATTTGATCTTAAATCATTGAAGGCTGTAAAACATGATTTTGAAGAGGCCGGATTTAAATTATACGGACTTGAGGGAGACCAGTTTGACATGGACCCGGTAAAACTGGGATTGTCCGGCCGCGATGAAGTGATTGAAAGGTACCGCCAGATGATCATAAACATGGGACAGTTGGGAATACCCCTTCTCTGCTATAATTTCATGGCCTCCACAGGATGGTTTCGTACCAGGGTGGATGTTCCCGAGCGGGGAGGCGCCCTGACCAGCGAGTTTGACATTGAGGCTGTTAAAAATGAATTGTTGCCATTAGAGTTATGCATCAGTGAAGAACAGCTATGGAAAAACCTCTTTTACTTTCTTGATGCCACTATACCTGTAGCAGAAGAAAATGGAGTTCAGATGGCCCTCCATCCTGATGATCCCCCTGTCAGTCCGCTGAAAGGTGTAGGACGGATATTAACCAGCGCCTCTGCATTTGAAAAAATAATTCAAAGATACCCATCACCTGCCAATGGCATCACATTCTGTCAGGCTACATTTAAAATTATGGGAGAAGATATTAAGTCAATATCTGAAAAATGGTTACGTGATAACCGGATATTTTTTCTGCACCTGCGAGATGTCAGGGGGGATAAATACAGTTTCAGGGAGACCTTTCATGACAATGGACCCACACCAATGGCAGAGATGCTGATGCACTATCATAAAAATGGATTCAGCGGTCCCATAAGGCCGGACCATGCACCTGCCATGTATGGCGAAACACACGGTAATTTTGCAGGTGGCCTGTCGGCAGGTTACGAAACCATAGGAAAAATATTTGCCGTGGGCTATATTAAAGGAATATCCGAAATGGCAGGAATCCCAATACTTTAAAGAAAAATCATTTGTAAAAAGGATGAACTGATCATTTGAATTAGTTTCGACTTTATCTGAAATATTCAAATTCATTAGTCCCTTATAAAGATATTACCCCCTCTACCACCTCCTGCCTGATAAAATTATCCTGTCTTATACCCCAAATTTGGCAGTTTCACAAAATCTGACTTTATTTGAAAGCAGGATATATTAACCTGAACTATTCATAAATTTTGAAAAAAATGAATGAAGTTCAGGTTAATCCCGACTTAGATGAAGATAAGCTTTATTTATAAGTTCTACTGAATCTTAGTCGCTATAGGAGACAGGGATTATTTATGAATAATCCGGATTATAGGTGTCTATGTAACTATTTATACTTTTATGATTTTATATATCTTTAGGGCTGACTTTTGTGAAAATTATTATTAACTATTTTATTTACTATGAAGAAATCTATTTTACTGCCTTTAATTATCAACCTCTTACTCGTGTTCTTTACCAACGGCAACACGGTGAATGGTCAGGACATCGTTCTCGAAAACCAGCAGATGAAGTTAGTGATCGGGAATAACGGAATTGCTAAAAGCCTTATTTACAAACCTACCGGAGAAGAGTGCCTTGAGCAGGGACAAGAGGTATCATTTTTCTCTGTTACCCAGGAAAGGCCTTTTCATAATGAAATTAAACTTGCCTATCCCACAAAGATGATGACGTTCAATGCCGAATCTGTTGTGCAGAAAGGAAATGAGCTGATCGTTGACTTTGAACTGATATACTACAACGCGCGGATTAAAGTTGATGTAACTCCTCAATACATAAACTTTACAGTGAAAGACTTCTTTATTGAAGGTAAT
>CAZBWK010000054.1:9694-27882 GCA_964495655.1 uncultured Prolixibacteraceae bacterium
CGGAGTAAACACAGGTATAATGCCGCCTGTATATGAAATGAACTTTATTCAGTTGCCGGTTAAAAACAGAAAGTATTTTGGCGAGTGGCTGAATGTGAGCTGGGATGAAAAAGTGGCTGTCAATGTGCTGGCTACCGATATCCATGCCCGTATTGATGCCGAAAAAAGAGCAGGTTATAAAATACTGAATGCAGGGATTGAAAGAGATATTCAGCTTTTGGATGTCAGCGCTGCATTAATTGTTTGCAAACCTGATGACCTCCTGGATAATATAGCCCGCGTGGAAGAGGACTTCGATCTTCCGAGGGGGGCTGCAAGCCGAAAACATGAATTGTATAATTCTTCCTATTACTCTGCATCGGGGATCACTCCGGAAAATGCGGATGAACATATAAAATATGCCAAAATGGGAGGTTTCCGCACTATGAAGTTATCTTACCACTCTATCGTGGAAAGCGGGCCTTCCTGGAGCAGAAAAGGAGATTATGACTGGAGAAAGGATGTTTTCCCGAATGGCAGGCCTGATCTTGAAAAATTACTGGGCAAAATTAAAAGCAATGGCATTGCCACTGGTTTACATTTTCTCCATTCACATATCGGAAGGGACAGCAGATATGTTACTCCGATTCCTGATCACAGGCTGAACCTGCTGAAATATTTCACTATTTCAGAACCACTCGGAATGAACGACACTGAAATATTTGTCGAACAAAATCCGAAAAATACAACTATGGCTGACGGAATGAGGGTGCTGAAGGTAGGGACTGAACTGATTACTTACGAAGGTTACACTACTACCTGGCCATATAAGTTCACAGGTTGTAAAAGAGGGGTTGACAATACAACAGTGAATTCACAACCTAAAGGGAATATTATAGGGCTGCTGGATGTAAGTGAGTTCGGACGACAGAGAAGTGTCTATGTAGACCAAAATACCAGCCTTCAGGATGAGGTTGCTGAAAAAATTGCCAATATATATAATGCAGGATTCGAATTTTGTTACTTCGACGGTTCTGAAGGCGTTAATCCACCGTTCTGGTTCAATGTGCCTTACGCACAATGGAAAGTTTACAGGAGATTTGAGCCTAAACCTGTATTTGCCGAGGGAGCAGCTAAATCTCACTTTACCTGGCATATGCTGAGCGGAGGAAATGCTTTTGATGTCTTCAGGCCTGATGTCCTGAAAGAAGAGATTAAGAGATGGCCGGCACAACAGGCCGAACGGATGAAGCAGGATTTCTCAAGGGTTAATTTCGGATGGCTGGGCTATTTTGTCCCGAATGAAAAATCAATAGGTACCCAGCCTGATATTATTGAATTTGTAACAGGACTGGCTGCGGCATGGGATTGTCCGGTTTCTCTTAATGC
This sequence comes from uncultured Prolixibacteraceae bacterium, assembly GCA_964495655.1. GTDB lineage: Bacteria > Bacteroidota > Bacteroidia > Bacteroidales > Prolixibacteraceae > JAAYJR01. The sequence goes on from CAZBWK010000054.1 coordinate 11,063, forward strand.
AAATCTGAATGGTTTCAAAGCTCATGCCAGAACTGCCGATAACATGGAGGTTTACAGAAGATGGGAAGAGGTAAGGGCAAAAAACTGGCTGACTGACAAACAGAAAAAGATGTTGCAGAATGTAGACCAGGAACATATCTTGCTGGAGAATGAACAAAAGGAGTTTGAACTGGTGCCTTATGATCAGATCACTGATGTCGCAAACGGAAGCAGGGATGTACGTGCATTTATCTTTGAAAGAAATGGAGAATGGTATGTCGTTTACTGGCATATCTCCGGCAGCAAAAAACTGGAACTGCCTTTGAAAAGATCAGATGTGAAACTTTATGAAACAATTGGCAGAGAGGGTAAAATAACCGGACTGAGAAATAATTCTATATCTGTTCCGGTTAGTAACCGCCGCTACATGAAAGCGACCAAAGCTACAAAGGAAGAGCTGCTAAATGCCTTCCGCAATGCAAAAATAGTAAACTGAGGAACTTAATATTCTGACCCGGCAATTAGTCCGCCGGATATATAAACATGCACTGATTTAACTAAAGTCAGTGCATGTTTTTGAGATAAATTCAACTACAATATCCCCAAATTTTAATTTATAAGGTTCTTTAATATGAGGGGAAAAGCAATAATTCCGGCCTTTGGGATAAAACTTTCTGAATCTCTGTAAAGCATTCACTGTAAACCTGTCCGGATTAATTTTACATTCTGCAGTATGAACTTCATCCCGTTTACCTTTTATGACGAAATCAATCTCATTTTTTTCTTTATCAGACCAGTAAAATACTTTTCCATACTCTGCCTTTAACATATCCAGCACCAGATGTTCCCATAAAAGTCCGCGGTCAGTATCCCTTATTTCATTCCACCCTTTAACATGGGTTACAAATCCTGTGTCAAATGCATACACTTTCGGCCGTTTGGTTATCTCCTTCACCCCCCCTCCGAAAAATGGCTGAACAATGTTAATTGCATGAGCTATAGCCAAAGATTCAATATGAGATATTACTGTTGGCCTGCTCAATCCGGTCTCTTTTGACAGAGAAGTAATTTCCATGACGCCTCCACTTTGCATGAAGAGTATTTGCATGAGCCTGAGGAATCCGGTTCTGTTCCTGACATTAAATAGTTCCTGGACATCCCTTGCATAATAGCTGTCAATCCATTCCGAATAAAATTGTTCCTCCCTGTATTCTGATAACAACAGTTCCGGCAATCCGCCATTAAGTAACCTGTGGTCCAAATCCGGTATGCCAAAATCATCCGGACACTCATTCCATAACACCGGGGGAAAGAAAAGTTGTATTTTACGGCCTGTTAAAGAATCCCTGAATTTCTTTGTGGCAGCTAAAGTTGAAGAACCGGTGGCCAGTATCTTAAGATGAGGAAATTCATCAGTCCCGATTTTTAAAACAAGGCTGGGATCATTTATCCTGTGAATTTCATCAAAGATAACAGTGGAACCCTCTTTCAGGTTACTGTAAAAAAATTCAGGATTATCGAGCTGTCTTGTAACCGACGGTAAATCACAGTTTAAATAGGCAGCATCCGGAATCATTTTACACAATGTGGTTTTTCCACTTCTCCTGACCCCCGATAACCAAACCAATTGCCTCTTTTCCCAGGCATCTTTTAATTTTGACAACCAAAATGGACGTTTAAACATGAAGCATATTTTACAAATTCTTGTACCAAATGTAAAATATACTTTACAAAAAGACAAATTTTGTATTGAATATTTTTCAAAAAAGCATTAAACACCTGATATCCGGTAACACAAAAAACACCCAAACAGCCTGTTAAATATCAACAAATTATAACTATTTTTATTTATGTTTGTAATAAAAAACAAGATATGAAACGAATGTGAGTTTACAATCACACAAGAATATGATAAAAACATATGTGAGTTTAATCTCATACCGGTAAAATAAACAATGTTAATGAGATTAATACATAGCAAATAAGCTAAAGGCTCAATAAAGTTACTTTGAAATATTGTATCAACAATTTCTCGATCCGCCTAAGAAAAAATGCGTTAAGAAAATTATGTAATGGAGCGTTAAAAAATCAAATCTGTTTGACGAACGTTAGGCATGAGGAACGAATGCCTAAAAGGAGGAGTTATTTTGATTTTAGGGGAATGGAATAATTTTTAGCAATTTTTTCTTGAGCGGTGGCTTTTTTTGCTTACTTTTTTCAGCTAAAGGAAACGAGTCATGTACTAGCTATTAATGTAGAGAAAAATTATCAATGACGAGTTCTATCTCATACCATTAAAATTTTTTACTTGTAATGAGATAAAAAAAGTAAGTAGGGTAATAAAATAAAATTTAATTATTCAATAAAATTATATTCATATGAGATATTTTAATCTGTTTTTCCCGGTCTTTTTAATATTGATATTCAATAATATTTCTGCATTTGCATCTGCAAATACAAACAGTGATCCATCCGGATGGAAAGCCGGTGTTTCAAGGGTTATCATTACTCCTGATGAACCGGTGTGGATGGCCGGTTATGCCTCCAGAAACCGTCCATCGGAAGGCAAAGTGGTGGATTTGTGGGCTAAGGCCCTGGTACTGCAGGATGCCAATGGGAACAAGGCTGTTCTCGTGACTACCGACCTGATTGGATTCCGTGGAAGCTATATGTCGGGAAGGATCAGGAAACGGCTGAAAGAACTCCATGGCTTGTCAGACGACCAGGTAATCCTTAGCAGTTCACATACTCATACCGGACCTGAGCTGATGGTGGATCCTGATGATTATCTGTATGATGATAATCTAACCGGACAGCATTCTGCTGAACACAGAGAAAAAATAATCAGTTATTCAGAAAATGTCGAAGACAAAATAGTGGATATCGTCGGAAAAGCACTGAATTCGCTGGAACCGGCTAAGGTATATTCGGGACAGGGTGTTGCAAGATTTGCCGTGAACCGCAGGCTGCACCGCTCCAAAACAACTGTTAATGAACTCAGTAGAGAGCTGGACGGCCCGGTTGACCATTCAGTACCGGTATTTAAAGTTACTAATTCTGCAGGTGAACTGCTTACTGTGGTTTTTGGCTATGCCTGTCATAATACAACCCTCGGAATATATAAATTCTCGGGTGATTATGCCGGTTTTGCACAGATAGAGCTTGAAAAAGATTACCCGGGAACAACGGCTATGTACTTTGCAGGAACGGGAGCCGATCAAAATCCCTTGCCGCGCGGTACTGTCTCTTATGCAATCCAGTACGGAAAAACGCTCGCTGCTGCTGTTGAGGCTGTTATCAGTGAGCCTATGAAGGAGTTGTCGCCGGTTCTGTCGACAACCTTTTCAAAAGTGGAGCTGGGATTTGCAAATCCCGTACCAACAAAGGACGACCTCATTAAAATGATTAACGAATCATCTATTCCTGAATATCTGATTCACAGGGCAAAAGTCCATCTAAGCCAACTGGAAAAAGGAAAATCACTGATGACTTCATATCCGTACCCTGTGCAGTTCTGGAAAATTGGTGAACAAAACATGGTGATCCTGGGAAGTGAAGTGGTGGTGGATTATGCTGTAAGGCTCAAACAGATATTTGGCGATGACCTCTTTATTATGGCCTATGCAAACGAAATAATTGGCTATATACCGTCAACCAGGGTGTTGAGCGAGGGTGACTATGAAGGTACACGGTCGGCAGTTTTCACCACTCCCTGGGCCCCGGATATCGAAATGAAAATTGTGATGGAGGTTATCAGGCAGGAAAAGGAGGCAAAAAGCAATTATAATCAGAAATAATTAATGTTTGTTGTTTCTGTAAGATTCAATAAAATCAAATTGATTAAGATATATAAACTATTAAAAGCAGAACTGTGAAAACAAATTTAATTATTACACTATTAGTTATTATCATGACATCAGGATGTAGCCATAAAAAAAATGATTCGCCCGGAAGTTGGAGCGAAAAAGAGCTGAACGAATGGTTCAGCAAGGGTGAGTGGAGACAAAGCTGGAATGTACTGCCCGATGAAACTGTCGACAAACGGGAATTTGCAATGCAATATTTTAAAAACCGGGAACGATGGAACAAAGCTTTTTTATTTTTAAATAGTCAGGACCTGACTGCCCTTGATCCGGGAAGATATGAACTGGAAGGGGAAGATCTTTATGCTAATGTTGAAGAATATGTGACCAGAGATGAGGAGGTAACTAAATATGAGGCGCATAAGAAATATGCTGATATACAATACCTGGTAACGGGAGAGGAAAGAATAGGAGTTGCACCTCTTGACAAAACCACAATCACTGCCCCTTACAACAGCGAAATTGATGCCTCTTTCTCAGAAACCTCATCTGATAATTACAGGATAGCCCGTCCCGACAGGTTTTTTATTTTCTTTCCTGATGATGCCCACCGCCCCGGTGTTAAGTCAGGAGAAAACCAAAAGGTCAGGAAGGTGGTTGTAAAGGTCAGGATCGAATAGCAAAATCAATATAAAAGTTTAAACCTGTGAACTTTACTAATTACCTGTTATCAGTTTTTTTTAGCGCCCTGGTTATCTCAGGATGCTCTCATCGTCACAACAGTTGTGAAACAAATTTTGGCGACAGCCTCTATCTTGCCAATATACCTCCCCAACCGGCTGCAGAAACATGGAAATTTATCGAAGAACTGCAAACTCCTCTGTGGACAAAACATGACTGGCAGCCTGTGCTGCCAAACGGACGGCAGGCAGACCTCTCGGAGGGAATAACTGTTATTAAAAACTTTCCCGATCCCGGCGGACTTCTGGAAACTGCATGGGAAGACCTCGATAAATTCATGGAAGCAGGAGGGGTAAAATCCTCCGAAGGCCAATATATCATTGAAGCCTCTCCCGCTCCAAACCTTGAAGGGGAAGCCTTCAGGCTGGAGATAACCAGGGAGGGCTGTAAAATTTTTGCCGGGGATACCGAGGGGATACGCCGCGGGATCTTCACTCTTGAAGATGAGATGCTGAAGGCTAAAGGGCCTTTCCTTCCAATTGAAACAATTGAAAAGAAGCCGGTTATAAAAAGACGCATCTCAAGATGCCTTTTCGGCCCGATCAAACGTCCCCCGGCTATGCGCGATGAGCTGATGGATGATGTTGACTACTACCCGGATAATTACCTTAACCGCCTTGCTCACGAAGGGGTTAACGGGTTGTGGCTCACGGTTGAATTCAGGGACCTTGTGTCAACCAGATTCAATCCTGAAGCGGGGAAAGATGCAGAAAAGAGATTTGCAAAACTGAGACAAACGGTAGATAAATGCCTGCGATATGGAATAAAAACCTATATCTTCACTATCGAACCACGTGCATGGGGCAACCGCCCGCCCTATTTTTACGACCAGCATGTTCTTGAGAAATATCCGGAAATGGGAGGACACAAAGGAGGGGGCGCAGTATATTTCTGTCCCTTCAGTGAATCGTCACAGGAGTATATTTATCAGGTTGTCAACACTATCTTCCGGAAGGTCCCCGGCCTGGGAGGAATGATGAATATCTCACACGGCGAAAGGACTACCACATGCCTGAGTGCGGTTTACCAGGGTGACAATCACGAAGGCCATATTAATTGTCCGGTCTGCTCAAAAAAGCAACCATGGGAAATTCTTCATGCTTCTCTGTCGGCGATGAAAAAAGGAATGCACGATGCCGCCCCTGACGCTGAACTAATAAGCTGGCTCTATATGTCACATCCGATAAATCCATATCCAAATGATACGTTTAAACTTGGTGAATGGGTCTGGGATATCCCTTCCAATACACCTGAAGATGTGATCTTCCAGTTCAATTTCGAAACCGGGGTAATAAAGGAGGAGTTTGGCAAAACAATGATCGGGGGTGACTATTTTATGTCAACTCCGGGACCCAGTCCCAGGTTTCAAAGACTTGCTGACTCTGCAAGTGTCTCCGGCACAAAAATATCAGCCAAGATACAGACCAGCAATTCACATGAGGTGGCCACCGTTCCCCATATCACAGTTCCTTCGCTGCTATACCGCAAATTTGAAGCCATGCATAAGCTTGGGGTTACCCATACCATGCTGGGGTGGTACTTTGGAAATGACCCGGGACTGATGACTAAAGCTGCAGGTTTGCTATCATTTGAACCTTTCCCGGAAGATGAAAATTCTTTTCTGAATGAGCTGGCCTCTGTTTACTGGAAGAAGGAGGATGTTCCAAAAGTGGTGCAGGCCTGGAAATATTTTGCAGAAGGTTTTGAAAACTATCCCCTCTCCTGTATGTTCCAGCGATACGGCCCCATGCACGACGGTCCTGTCTGGCCTCTCCTGCTGAAGCCTGCCGATGCCCCGCTCTACCCTACCTGGCAGATAGCCTCCAGCGCTACCCTTCAGACCTGGCCGCCGAGTGGCGACCGCATAGGTGAATGCATGGGGAGGATACTGACTCATGAAGAGACTGTTGAGCTGTGCCGTCGAATGCGTGATAAGTGGGCTGAAGGAATGAAAATATTTGAAGGCCTGACAGGTAACTATTCCGGTGATCCCGACAGAATCCTGGATATAGGAGTGGCTAAAGCGCTGGGGATTACATTTCGCAGCGGTTACAATATCCTTAACTTTTATCTGCTGAGAGAAAAGATGTTCCGCATGGATGGCAGGGAGAGGTTTGAATTTTTACAGCAGATGAAAGATATTGTAAAGGAAGAAATCTCAATAAATGAGGAGTTGTTGGAGTTATGTATCAGGGATTCAAGAATAGGGTTTCACTCCGAAGCGGAGGGTTATAAATACTACCCTGCGAAGATCGAATGGCGGATGAATGAACTGCAAAAGTTGCTGAAAAATGATTTTCCGGAGATTAAAAAACAGATAACTGAGGGTAATCTTCTGTTTCCTGAATATACAGGAAAAAATCCTGAAGGCCTGGTTGCTTATTCCCTGCACCAAAATTCCCTGCCGGAAAATATTAGCCTGAAAGATATTCCTGACAACCTTATATGGAATGACTTTACCGCCGGAGAAGGGAGAAACGGACTGAGATGGTCTGCAATTCATGACAATGAGGATGTTTATTTTATTATATCTGACAAAAGGATTGGAACCACAAATGAGGGAGCCGTGACAAGAGTAACATTAAAACTGGAGCCAAGAAGGTTATGGATGCCCGAACACTATACTTACTATCCGGACAGATTAAACAGTGACAAAAACTATTCTGAACTGGAAGACTCTGACAACAATTATATGTTGATCAGGATACCGTTCAATCAATTCAGATGGCAGGATGAAGAGTCCCGGCCTGTCAGGGTGAACCTGAGTGTAATTAAAAAAGGGGCCGGCACAAGTCACTGGAAACCTGAAAATCCGCTTATCAACAGGCTGTCTGTCGGTTCCGACAATCCCGAAGACCCGGGCTGGCTTGTTTTTAATTAGCAGTGTCAATATTCATTTGATCATATTTATCCAGCAAGATAATTTTGGATACTATGTCCAAATCTGTTAATTTTGATTTCTCTAAATGATGAAACAAATTAAATATAATAAATATGAAGAAATTACTATCTGCTTATGGAATTGGTGCATTTATCATTATATCATTGTTCCTGGTAAACTGCACACAAAAAACCGGAGTCACCTCCGAAGGAGTTTTCGGTGACAGCCTCTATCTGGCTAATGTCCCGCCCCAGCCGGGCGAAGAAACATGGAAATTTATCGATGACCTGAAATCGCCCATGTGGGTAAAACACGACTGGAAACCTGCGACAGCAGGCGAAAACCAGGCTGACCTCTCACAAGGCATAACCATTAAAAAGAATTTCCCTGACCCTGACGGCAGACTTCAAACTGCCTGGGACGACCTTTATGCATTTTTAGCTGCCGGTGGTGTCACTCAGGATGAGGGCAAATATGTTATTGAGACTGTGCAGGCCCGCGGTTTTGGCGAAGAGGAGTACAAGATAGAGATAGAAAAAGATAAATGCAGGATACTGGCAGGTGACACTGAAGGTATCCGCAGGGCTGTCTTTAACCTTGAAGATGAGATGCTCCGGCTAAGGGCGCCATTGTTACCGGTCGGGACAATAGAAAAAAAGCCGGTTATACTCCGCCGTATCTCCCGTTGCTTTTTCGGCCCCATCAAAAGGCCGCCGGCTATGCGTGATGAGCTGATGGACAATGTTGACTACTACCCTGAAAATTATCTTAACCGCCTGGCTCATGAAGGAGTGAACGGATTGTGGCTTACTATAGAGTTCAGAGACCTGGTGTCTACAAAATATACCCCTGATGCAGGCAGGGATGCTGCCAAACGGCTGGCTAAACTGAAACAGACGGCTGACAAATGCCTTAAATACGGAATTAAAACGTATATATTTTGTATAGAGCCCAGGGCATGGGACGGCGATGATCCCGTTCTGAAAAAACATCCTGAACTGGGAGGCCATTCAAGAGGTAACAGCCATCTTTTCTGCCCCTTGAGCAAGACAGCTGATGAATATCTGTATGAATCGGTGAATAAGATTTTTAAGGCAGTGCCTGAACTGGGAGGTATAATTAATATCACTCACGGTGAAAGGCCGACAACATGCCTAAGTGCCGTATCCTCATTCAGCGATCATGAAGGCAGAATAAACTGTCCCCGCTGCAGGGATAAAGAACCATGGGAAATCCTCCATGCATCATTATCGGCTATGCAAAGGGGGATGAAGGATGTAAATCCGGATGCAGAGTTTATCAGCTGGCTATATATGCCTCAGCCTCAAAGATATTACCCGGGCGATGTTTACAATCTCGGGAAATGGGTATACGACCTCCCTGTTCATACCCCTAAAGGTGTTGTCTTGCAGTTTAATTTTGAATCAGGTGTGGAGATTGAAGTATTTGGCAAAAAGCTTATAGGCGGAGATTACTGGATCTCTAAGCCGGGACCGAGCGACAGGTTTGAAGATATCGCTAACATTGCTAAGAAACACGGAACTCTTATGTCTGCAAAAATCCAAACAGGCACTTCTCATGAAGTTGCAACCGTTCCGTTTGTCCCTGTCCCTTCGCTTCTGTACCAGAAATTTTCTGCAATGCAGGAACTTGACGTCTCACATACAATGTTATGCTGGTATTTTGGTAATTATCCCGGATTAATGAATAAATCAGCAGGAATGCTTTCGATGAATGATATTCCGGATAATGAAACTGATTTTATAAAAACCCTGGCATCTATATACTGGAAAGATGAGGATGTCCCGAAAGTTGTCGAAGCATGGACACACTTCAGTAACGGCTATGAAAATTATCCGCTTACCAATCATTTTCAGTATTACGGCCCAATGCACGACGGTCCGGTATGGCCTCTCCTGCTTAAACCCGCCGATGCCCCGCTGACTCCTACCTGGCAGATCGGCTCAAGCTCAACTCTTCAGCCATGGCCTCCAAGCGGTGACAGGGTCGGTGAATGTATCGGCGGAGTTCTGTCACTCGAAGAGGTCGTTGAACTGGCTCGCCGAATGACTGCCTCGTGGGATAAAGGGGTGCAGCTGTTTAAAGAGATAGAAAAAAATTATTCAAACGACAGGGAAAGATTATTGGATATCGGCGTGGCAAAAGCTCTCGGCATTCAGTTTAAAAGCGGATATAATATTCTGAATTTCTATATGTTGCGTGAAAAGATGTTCCGCATGGACGGTAAGGAAAGACTGGATATATTAAAACAGCTTACTGATATCATAGAGGAAGAGATCGCTATGAACGAGGAGCTGCTGGTGCTGTGCAAAAATGATTCAAGGCTTGGATTCCATTCCGAAGCTGAAGGATATAAATATTTTCCTGAAAAAATCGAATGGCGAATGGCAGAGCTAAAAAAAGTTCTGGCTAACGACGTTCCTGCAATCGAAAAACTTATTAAAAGAGGCAAACCCCTGTTCCCTGAATATACAGGCAGACAACCAGAGGGTGCTGTGGCTAACTGCATAAAAACTGAAGATGTGAACATCGACGGCAATATAGGACTGCCTGAAGGCCTTCAATGGCTGGAGCTGACAGAAGGGAAAGGAGACGGACAGGTTCAATGGGCTTCAGCAAGAGACTCAAAAGCATTATATATATGGGTAACTGATAAAACATCGACAGACAAAATCTCGGATATAAGAGTTAAAGCTGAACCCAAAAGGCTTTATCCGGCACCACATTTTGCTTTCAGTAAACTGAATGAATCTAATGCGGGCGACCCTGTGCGAACTCTGGGATATTCTTTGGTGTATACTGCAGGATTCAGGGAAACAGAGGCAGATGGCCAAAAATATCTGGTCTCAAGAATCCCGTTTAGTACCATGAAATTGGATCCTGAACAATCTGATGCGATCCGTGTCGACGTGATAGTACAAAAAACAGGAGTAGGAACCTGCTCGTGGCGTCCGAATAACCCGACTACATCAAGGCTGGTTCTTGGAAATGATAATCCGGCTGACCTCGGATGGCTGGTTTTTAATTAGAATGCAGCATTATGACTTCTAAAGAGAGGATTAACCTTGCAATGAATTTGCAGAAACCGGACAGGGTGCCGTTGATGTGCCAGTTCAGCTATGGAAGCATGCTTCAACAACTGAACCCTGATCCGGTGGAGTTTTGGTATGATAAAAACAGCTTTGCCGCCGGACTGATTGATTTGTGTGAAAAATTCAGGTTCGATGGCATCCTGGTCAGCCTTCACGGCCATTTTAGCGACTGGGAAAGTAAAATTATCAAAAAGGAAATAACAGATGACGACAATGTCAGACTGACATTTCCCGGCAGGTTCGAGGTGCACTCTTCGTCCGAATTGCCTTTCGTGACTTTCAGGGAGAAAAGAGTGCCTCCTGATATTGAGGAGCTGAATGTTGATAAAGATATCCCTTCAGTTATCGATTATATTCCTGTTTCCAATAACCTGCATTTTGGCCTTGACATTAACAACCTTTTCGAAATTTTCGATATAATATACAATGAAACAGGTGAAAAATATTCAATACACGGGGAGGTTACCTCTCCATTTGACTATTTCCTTGACCTTATGGGACATGAGAACGGACTGATCTCCCTTATGATGAATCCGGATAAATGCCACGAGATTCTGAAAAAATATGCTCTTGGCATCAGTGAGATTGCGGAAAAAATGTGCGATAAACAGATTGATGCAATAAAGCTCTCTTCTCCGTTTGCCGGAATGGGGTTTATCTCATCTGAAGATTATGGTGACTTTGTCCTGCCCTATGAAACAATTATTAACGAGGCGGTTCGCAAAAAAGGAAAACATGTGTATACCCATACCTGCGGGTCAATAGGTGACCGCCTGGAAATTATGCGCGACAGCAAAACATCGGGACTGGAATGCCTTGACCCGCCGCCAATAGGCAATGTGGACCTTGAAGATGCATTTGAACGGGTTGGAGATGACCTGTTCATTAAAGGAAATATCGACTCTGTCAACTCTCTGCTGTTTGCTGATGATAAAAAGGCTGAGAATGATGTTGTGAAGATTATTGAAACAGGTAAAAGCAAAGGAAAAGGCTTTATCCTGTCAACTGCCTGCTCTGTCGCTCCTAAAGTCACTGCAGAGAGGCTGGGGATGCTATATGAACTGGTGGATAAATATGGGTGGTATTGAAAAACAATAAACAAATTAATTTATAACATAATGAGACATAAATTACTGTTTGGTTTTTCCTTTATTATTCTTTCACTCTCTGTTTATGCACAAAATATAAAAATTTCGCACGGACCGTATATCCAGGCTGTCGGGACTTCAGAAGCCACTATCGTATGGACTACCGATACTGATGCAGTTTCGTGGGTTGAAATAGCCCCTGCCGGCACCAACAGCTTCTACGGCAGTGAACACCCCCGCTATTATGAAACAAAAAACGGAAACAGGGTAACAGGCAAACTGCATAAGATCACTGTTGCCGGACTAAAACCAGGAACTGAGTACCGCTACAGGATTTTTTCAAAAGCAGTGCTTGACTATGCAGGCCACAGGGTGTTGTACGGTAATATTGCATCGTCGAATGTATACAGGGAAAAACCTTTGAGGTTTCAAACACTCGATAGCAGCAAAGAAACAGTTTCATTCCTGGTTTTAAACGACATTCACGGCAGAAATGATGATCTCATTGCACTCGCCCAGGGTATTGAGTTCGGAAAAACAGACCTTGTGTTCTTCAATGGCGACATGGTCTCTTCAATGAATAGTGAACAACAGTTTTTTGAAGGTTTTATGGATGAATCAGTGAAACTTTTTGCATCTGAAATACCTGTTTTCTTCAGCCGGGGAAACCACGAAACCAGGGGGCCTTTCAGTGTATACTTCCCTGATTATTTCCCGACATATACCGGTAAACTTTACTATTCATTCAGGCAGGGGCCGGTCTTTTTTATTGTACTGGACTGCGGAGAGGATAAACCTGACTCGGATATAGAGTATTCAGGACTTGCACAGTTTGATGCCTACCGCACTGAACAGCAGGAATGGCTAAAAACAGAAACAGAAACAGAAAGTTTTAAATCTGCCCCCCATAAAGTGGTGGTTATCCATATACCTCCTGTGGGATCAGACTGGCACGGACCGCTGGATATTAAAAGAAAAATTTTGCCCGTCCTGAAAAACAGAGGCATATCTGCCATGATATGCGGTCATACCCATAACTATAAATATATTGAACCGGATAATAATGATCACGATTTCCCGGTGATCATAAATGCTCATACTACTTCCCTTGATGTACAGGCAGATATGGAAAAAATGATCATAATAAGAAAAGATACTTCAGGGAATGTGCTTAACAGAATTGAACTTAAATGATCTGTTAAACCTTCTCTCCTTCTTTTTGTTACTATTAAGGATATAAAAATCCTGATCTGAGAAAAAAAATACCCGCAAAGTTCACCCGGTGTTGATTTTTTACCGGGTGAATTTTTATACCATCCGGTCATTTATTAAAATAACTGAAAAAAAATAAACATATTTCATAAAATTTATAACTTTGATGCTGTAAAACATATTATCTATATATAGATGTTAAATGTAGAATCAGGTTTCAGGGATATAACAGACGACCCCAAATCCATTTTCAGTCTCCTGACAAAAGAAGAGAAGGAGGAACTTGAAAAGCAGATGTCATTGGCTCAATTTAAAAAAAATGAGGTTATATTTAAAGTGGGAGATAAGCCAACCGGCTTTTTAATGCTTTTAAACGGAAAAGTCAAGATATTCAAGGAGGGTGTTGGCGGAAGAGAACAGATAATCCGCATGGTTAAACCTATGGGTATCATAGGCTTCAGAGCTTTGTTTGCTGAGGAAACCTATATAGCCTCTGCTGTTGCGCTCGAAGAATCATTAACCTGTTCTGTTACCAGTGAATTTATTATGACAAGAGCTATCCGGAACAATGCATTTGCCGAACAGATTATTAAGAAACTATCGAAAGAACTGGGCTTCGCTAATACCCGCACCGTTACCCTTACTCAGAAACATATTCGCGGAAGGCTTGCCGAATCTCTGATACTTCTAAAACGAAAATACGGATATGAAAATGATGGCTGCACATTAAAAGTCTACCTTTCCAGGGAGGATATCGCAAATTTGTCAAATATGACTACCTCAAATGCTATAAGAACATTATCCACATTTGCAAATGAGAAGGTGATCGCAATCGACGGAAGAAAAATCAAGATACTTGACTATAACCGGCTTGACAGGATCAGCAAGCTTGGTTAAGGCCGCTGTTCATACAGATATACTCTTTTTACCGCTCACCGGTACAGATGATCAGGGTATTGATATTAGCTATTCATACAAATATACTCTTTTTACCCTTTGAGAGATGCCTGTAAAGATCTCGTAAGGAATAGTGCCTGCCTTTTTTGCTACCTCTGAAACAGAAATATTCCTGCCGAAAAATTCCACCCTGTCACCCGGCACAACATTTAACCCGGTTACATCCAGCATCAGCATATCCATGCAAATATTTCCTGCCACAGGGACCCTGCATCCTTTTATAAATGCCTCCCCTGCCCCATTTCCCAACCTGCGGTCAAGTCCGTCGGCATAACCGACCGGGACAATGGCAATTTCCCGTTCTCCTGTTATTTTTCCATTACGGTTGTAACCCACGGTCTCTCCCTCTTTTACTTTTTTTACCTGTGAAACAGTACTCAGAAAGGAAGAGATAGTTTGCAGCGGTAATTGTGCACACGACACTCCATAAAGGCCAATGCCCAGACGAACCATCTCAAACTGTTTTTCCGGGAAACGCTCAATTCCTGCTGAATTTAATATATGTCTGTCAATCTTATAAGAAAACGATCCTGTTATCAACTCTGAAATTTTTTCAAATCTCTCAATCTGCTCCCTCGTGAACTGATCCAGAGAGGGATCGTCACTCGCTGCAAGGTGTGAAAAGACAGATTTGACCTTCAGGCACTTATATGACCTTAATTCGTTAATTAATTCACTGACCTCTGCTTCCTGCTTAAAGCCCAGCCTGTTCATCCCGGTGTCGATCTTTATATGAACGGGAAACTCTTCCACCACACTCCTGCAGGCACATTTTGCAAAATCCTTTAAAAGCTGAAAGCTGTATACATTGGGTTCCAGGTAGTGGTCAATCATATTTTGAAAACTGTGACTCTCGGGATTCATCACAATTATTGGGCTGCGTATCCCTGACTGTCTGAGCAGTACACCTTCATCAGCAACAGCAACAGCCAGATAATCGACATTATGAAACTGAAGGAGTTTTGCAATTTCAACATCTCCGCTGCCATATGAAAAAGCCTTCACCATAACCATGATCCGGGTTGATGGTCTTAACAGACTCCGAAAAACATTTAGGTTGTGAACCAGCGAACTCATGTCGATCTGAAGTATGGTCTGATGGGCTTTTTGCTGCAGAATTGCCGAAATACTCTCGAAAGCAAATGACCTGGCCCCTTTGATGAGAATCGCAGATTCAGAAAAGTCAGCTCTGTTCAGGGAGTTCTCAAATGCCCCTGTAGACGAATAAAAAGACCTCTTAACAGAAAACAGTCCTGCATTAGCAGAAATCTGAGGCCCTATGCCGGTAATAATATCAATATTCCACTGTTCCAACAACTGATTGACACGGCTGTACAGTTCTTTCAGGGGAATACCTGTCTGCTGAAGATCAGAAAGGATCACCTGCTTCTTAAGATGGCCCGCTTTTGATTGCTGGTGTAAGACTGATAAGGCAATTGAAAGTGAGGCAAGGTCAGAATTATAATAATCATTGATCAGGAGAGAGTTGTTTATTCCCTGTTTTATTTCAAGGCGCATTTCTACCGGACCTAATTTTTCAAATGCCGGGATGATTTTTTCCGGATTCTCCTGCAATACAGTAGCAAGTGCAAAACAATGACAGCAATTTTCTACTGATGATTTATCGGTGAAGGGAATATTGAATTTATAATGTCTGCCTTTCAGAGAAGCAGACAGAGAGGTGACACCTTCATTGCTTTCTGCTTTAAACCGAATAAGGGCGCTGTTTTCACAAAGTGTCCAGGATATCTCCTCAATGCCATTCTGGCTGCAAAATTTTTTTACCGCTCTGGCTGTTTCTTTATCATCCACGCAAAATATCAGTTTCCCTGCTGAAGTAAACAACAAGAGCTTCTCCTCTGTTTTCTCCTGCACAGACCTGAAATTTTCCTGATGAGCATCTCCTATATTGGTTAATATACCTGTATCAGGCTTAATTATCGAACTAAGCCTGTGCATCTCACCAGGTTGTGATATTCCAGCCTCCAATATGGCAAGGTCAAAATGGTCATCCATCAATAAAACCGACAGGGGAACTCCTATTTGCGAGTTGTAACTCTTCGGACTTCTGACAATACTGTATTCTGCCGAAAGAAGTTCATAAAGCCACTCCTTGATAATTGTTTTGCCGTTGCTGCCGGTAATGGCAATTACCGGATAATCATAAAGAGACCTGTTATAAGCGGCAAATTTCTGCAACGCCATTATTGTGTCAGGCACAAGGATAAAGGCAGCCTCCTGACTGATATATTCCGGATCTGATACTACAAACGCTTTGATTCCGCGCTGCATTAAAAGAGAAATATAATTGTGCCCGTTATTTCTGGGACCCGGCAGGGCAAAAAACAGAGAGTTTTCTCCCTTGAAAAAAGTACGGCTGTCAGTAACTATCCCTCTTACCATATATTCCCGGAACTGACAGGGAAGATAAAGTGTTCCTTCTGTAATTGCAGCTATTTGAGATATTGAGTAATCGATCATTCCGGATTAAAGACCAAAGGCCATCTGTTTTTTAAATATTATTTTTTATTTATATAGAAACTATACTGTTAATATCTTAATAAAAAGATATCCTGATTATAACTAGTAATTAAAATTTGTACTTTTACAAAATTATATTTTAAACCAACAGCCCTGCAAATAATGGAAAATAAAAAACTAATAAAAATTTTACTGAAAGATATGGCTGAGCTTGAAGAGCTCATTTCTGAAGTTAAAAACAGAGGGGAGTTCGACAACCTCGAGATAGAATTTATACATACACGTGCAAAGGGCATTCTGCAATTACTGAATATTTTGGATAACAAAGAATTACCATGCCCGCCTAAATTAGCTGACAACGGGAGGGAAGTTATTTCAAATGATGAAATTCAGGAATCAAAAAAAGAACCTGAATTATTTAAGGAGCCTGTCGCCATCAAAGAAGAAAAGGTTCCGGGAACAGAACATTCCGGTAATGAAGATAGTGAGGAAGTCAGGATAGTTAAACCTGTGACCGGTGCAGCAGTCGATTCTCATAGCATGGATATCGAAATAATTAATGGGG
>CAZBWK010000055.1:0-27609 GCA_964495655.1 uncultured Prolixibacteraceae bacterium
TAAATAATGGATATTCTTTCAATCTGTAAGGCAGTTTTTGACAACACAAACAAGCGAACCGCTATTGTAAGTGTCGATGCACTTATTATTCCACGTGCTCTTGCTCTGTCTGTCAGAGAGAAGATTCAGGCTAGGTGCGGAATACCCGGTGAAGCAGTATTAATCGCTGCCTCGCACTCACACTCTTCCGGCCCAATAGGAATGGTACAGCCAGGAGAGTATGATCATGCTGATGATTATGTAAAGTCGTTAGCTTATGATCATTCATCATGTGCTAATAAAATATATTTGGATCATGTGGAAAAGAGTATTGTAGAAGCAGTTTGCGCCGCTGATAATATTCATACTGAATCCGTTATGGGAGTTGGTATTGGCCATGAAGATAAAGCCGGAGTTAATCGTCGTTACCATATGAAGAATGGCCTTACTTATACCTATCCGGGTCGTGGTAATCCTGATATTATTGGCCCTGCAGGTCCTATTGACCCTGAAGTAGGTGTTGTTGGAGTATGGGACAAAGAGGGAAAATGTACCGGATGCATCGTAAATTTTGCACGTCATGCTAATTGTCCTGCCCCCGGCATTTCTGCCAACTGGATATATTTCATGGAACAGACAATTAAGGGTGCTATGGGACCTGATTGTGTTGTTGTATATGTAGCTGGTGCTAATGGCGACATAAGTCATGATCATAAGAATGACCCGTATGCAAGCCTCTCTTCACTGGATAAGACCCGTTATGTAGGAAGCCGTGTCGGGGCAGAGGCTGTAAAGGTGTTATTAAGTATACCAAGAAGAGCAATGACTCCGATAGATTATAAAACGACAATATTGGAAATCAAACGCCGCAAACCCAACCCGGAACGTGTTAGAAAGTCCCTTGAAATGGTCAAAAAAACTCCTGAAGAGGTCGGGCGGACAGAATGGATATTTGCCAAAGAAATTGTTCTACTCGATGCTTTGCTCAAGAAAAATACTACTTCGGAGGTTGAAGTTCAGGCTATACAGATTGGCCCAGCTGTTTTTGTCAGTAACCCTGCTGAATTTTTCTGCCAGTATGGTTTGAATATCAAAGCACAAAGTCCGTTTGAATATACTTTTCCTGTTGAACTCGCTAATGGCTGTGTGGGATATGTGCCGACCCCTGAATCTTTTGGAACTAATGGAGGTGGCTATGAGACCAGGCTTACATCTTATAGTAACCTGGAGATAACAGCAGGTAATCAGATTGTTGATGCTGGTGTGGCATTAACACGGCAAATGAAACCTGCTCCTGCGCCTGAATTTCCTGAACCCAGACCATTCAGCGGAGAACCATGGTCTTATGGGAGTGTCAAACCTGAATTAGAGTAGGAATTGATTAATGACAATAAAATAAAAAAATATGAAAGTTCATTTAGGAAAAGGTAAAAGTGAAATTATCATTACAGGACTCATGTTTCTGTGTCTTTTCACTCTATTTCCAACAGAGGCAGTGACAAATAACTCAGTTAATGGTGCTCCCGGAAGTATGAAAATAGGCTGGGGTTCATCTGATATTACCCCCGACCGTTCTGTCGTAATAACAGGCGGTTCAGCAGTCAGGATATCTCAGGGTGTAAGTGATCCGATTACTGCAACAGCACTTGTCATTGATTCACCTGAAGACTTGGCAATAATGGTTTCCACTGACCTTATAGGTATAAGCGATCTTTTGAATGAACGTATTAAGGAGAATGTTGCAAAACGGCTGCCTGATATGGATTTCAAAAAGATTTTTTTCAACAGCACACATACGCATACCGCACCGGATCAGGCAACATCACCTGCACTGGATGAGATGCACAAAAAGTACGGAATTGATGTTCCTGAAGCCTGGGCTCGCTGGGGATACGACATGGGTGTGATGACCGCAGAAGAATATGCTGACTTCGCGGCTGAAAGAATTGCTGAAGCAATTGAACAAGCATGGAAAAACAAGGCACCGGGTGGGGTGAGCTATGGATTGGCGCATGCCTCTATAGGGCAGAACAGACTTACAGCTTATTATGATGGCAGCTCCCAAATGTACGGGAGCACAAGTGATCCTAATTTTAGTAATATGGAAGGATATGAAGATCACTCAGTTAATCTGATATATACCTGGGACTCAAATGGTGAATTAACAGGTTTGGTGGTTAATGTATCAATTCCATCACAGGTTCAGTATGGTTCAACCATATCATCAGATTACTGGTATGAAACCCGGATAGAACTGAGACAACGTCTGGGAAAAGGATTGTTTGTTTTACCACAATGTTCCGCTGCAGGAGACCAGTCGCCTAGAATAATGATTGATCACCGGGCTGAAAAAAGAATGGAAAAAATAACAGGGAGGACACAGAGGGAACAAATTGCAGTGCGGATTGCTGATGCAGTGGAATCAATACTTCCTTTTATGGAGAAAAATATTGAATGGAATCCTGTGTTTAAACACAAAACAGAGGTGGTAGAGCTAAACAGACGGGCACTCACAAAAGAGGATATAATTAAACCTATGTCAACCTTTCATAATCCTGTTAAAGAATCAGTGGAACAGGCATTTGACAGACTATTGGGTGAGTACAAGAAATTGGTAAAAGAGCTTGATGAAAATCCTAAGATGAAAGAGAAACCGAACTGGTTTGTTCCGGTAAGCTCAGTTCACTGGTTGTTGGGACGAGCTTATTCGACTATACAGCGTTATGAGTTTCAAAAGACCAATAAGATGTTGCTAATTGAAGTTCATGTGGTACGTATTGGAGATATGGCAATTGCAACAAATCCATTTGAGCTCTACCTGGATTATGGCATGCAAATGAAAGCCAGAAGTAAATCAATACATACTTTTGTAGTGGAACTCTCAGGACCTACTCGTGGCTATCTCCCAACCTATCGTGCTGTTGCAGGAGGTGCATACGGCGCTATACCGCAGAGTACACTTATCGGACCTGACGGAGGACGAGACTTGGTCGATCAAACGCTTGGGTTAATTGATTCACTGTGGGAGTAAGGTTGGACTATCACCCGGTTAAAGCTGAATAATAGGGAATGGGACACTATTCGTTCTATCTAATTGGGATATAAACATTTTTTAATTAAAGAGATACACCACTATGTGAGCGGATTAAAAATAATCTGATTATATAATAAGGAAATAATGAAATACACCTTTAATACTGAATTGATGTACGTAAAGGTTGCCACGAAAGCATAATTCAAAATATTACAGATACATCAGGTGTTGATCTGATTGCCCTTACTGCTTAAATAACTGATGAGGACTCGTGAACAGAGAAAAACACTACTAAACTAAAAGTTGGAGGATATATGAACGTTGGAGGAAAAGGGAGAAGAGATGATGATGATATTTATAACATCACAATAAATAATATTAAAGATACAAGTGTTGGTTCTTTCACCATTATCCGTCTGCTGAACCACGATGGAATAAAATATAATGTATTCATAAGTCATGTTACAGATACTGCACTGGATGGGAAATGTAAAACTGCTCAAATTATTTTAATCGGTAATGAATGGAGTTATTTAAAAAAACAAAAGAATCAACCTGGAGATACTTACAGGATTTTCATTGACAATGTATTTACTACAGGACAAACTGCTATACGAATTATGGAAACATTTCAGGACTCAAAATTAACCAATATTGCATGTACACCGCTTGATACGAAAGCCGATGTATTAGGAGAAAAATTTAATAATAATGGTGTAGTTGTATTGAAGGAAGAGGCTCAATTGAAAAATGTATATATTGATGCTATTCAGTACTGACATCTTCTATTATTTTAATAATGTTGTTGAAAATTGTCTGACAATAGTACAGGTCCGAAAAAATATTATAATATACAGTTTTTGTAGAAAACTTCTTTTATAATAATTTTATTCATATAAGAAATTGATTATGAAACATTATAGTAATTATTGCCATTTTACTGTCATGCTCACACTATCTAACTGCATCTTCTGCTTTTTCATTGTAAACGTAAACTATGCAAAAAATCGAGATTTTATGAATGGACTTATATATTATGCCACTATTGTCAGTTATTTTTTTAACGGAGTATTGGAATATAACATTTAAAATTAATTATTTACAAAATGAGTGTTAAAAAATTTTTACCGATATACCTGATATTTCTTTCCATGGGAATGGTTGATGCTGCAGGTCCTATGGTTAGCCTTGCAAGGGAGTCGTTTGTTCTTTCTATCACTGTTGCAACATTGCTTCCCTTTCTGGGATATCTGATGTTTGGATTGTTGTCAATTCCAATGGGGGTTATCCAGGATAAGAGAGGGAAAATATTTATCTTAAATCTGGGACTAATAATAATGTTTATAGGCCTGCTCATCCCTGTTTTATCAGGCATGTATGGTAAAATGGTTGTAGACTCAGGTTCAATGGGACAATTCTATAAAATTTTGTTAGCGGTTCTTTTAATAGGTGCCGGCGGTGCAATTATGCAAGTAGCCGGAAATCCATTTATTCGTGATATTGCCGAAGAAGGACAATATTCTAAATACCTGTCAAGGGCCCAATCTTTTATCACAATAGGATCGTCTATGGGATTTTTGGTACCGACAATCATGTTCAACCTGTTTGGCCTCGACTGGAGTATACTGTTTCCTGTGAATGCAACGATTGTACTGGCAGCAATTCTCTGGTTCAACTTTTCAAAAGTCAGGGAAGTGAAGCAGGAAAAAACTCACAATGCATCATTAAAATCATGTCTGAAACTGCTTAAAAATGGTTATGTTCTGGCAATGGTAATGGGCATCTTCATTTATTGCGGTGTTGAAATAGCCCTTGCTTCCCATGCACCTATTCTGCTTAATGACAAATTCAATATTTCTCTTGAAAAAATGGGACTTCTCATAAGCTGGTCACTTTTTTATCTGCCGATATTTCTTGGCCGTTTTTTTGGATCATATATAATGAAAGTTATTGCTCCAAAGCGTTTGTTAATTTACACAGGCCTGTTTGCAATAGCGGGGATATTAATAATCCTGTTCACTAATTCCTTTATAATGGCGCTTATTGGTATCCTGATCGTGGGGTTTGGCTTTGCCAATGTTTTTCCGCTTGTTTTCTCACTCACGATCGACCATATGCCCCAATACCAGAATGAATTATCCGGATTGATGGTTACCATGATTGTGGGCGGCACCTTCATCCCGATGATAATGGGTAGTGTAGCTGATCTGACCAATATCACATTTGCTTTTATAGTGCCATTGTTATGCCTCTGCTATATAACTTTTCTTGGATTTATAAATTTTAATAAAAATAAAACAACAGTATAATGGAAAATTTAGTAAAAACTGCGTTTGTGGGATTCGGAGAAATAAATTCCCCTCAGGATTTAATTAAAGATATGTGTGATAAAGCAAGGGAAGAAGTAAAATCCCTTGGCATCGAAGTAGTATCAACCGATCATGTTACAGACGACCCTGAAGGGAAAGATGTACAAAGGGCTATCAATGATCTGAAAGGTAAGGACTTTGATTCACTTATCATATGCCTTGCAGGCTGGATACCTTCTCACGCAGTAATTTCAATCACCGGGGAATTCAGAGATAAACCAATGATATTATGGGGATTAGCAGGAGAAAGGGATAATGGAAGAGTTATTACACCTGCTCCTCAGGCCGGTACAACCGCACTGAGAAAAGTATTCGAAGACCTTGGTTATAAATTCAGGTATATTTATAATGTAATAGGTAATCCATCTCCACTGGACAAAATTAAAAATTTCACTCTGGCTTCATCTGCTTCAAAAAGTGTCAGAAAAACAAAAGTTGGCATGATGGGTTTCAGGGATATGAAATTATATAATACATTATATGAAGGAATGTCGCTGAAAGAAAAAATTGGTGTTGAGATCGAATATTTTGAAATGCTGGAAATGCTTAATGAAAGTAAAAAGGTTGATCAGAATGAAGTACAACAGCTTCTTGATAAAATCAAAAAAGAGTGGGTATTCACCAAACCTGTTGATGAAGATTTCCTGAAAAACAGTATCTCTTATTATCTTGCAGTAAAAAAGATAGCTGGTTATAATAAATTCAATGCGGTATCCCTTAAGGATGTTGACGGGATGAAAAAAATCATGGGTATGCCACCTGCCATGATATTCATGCTTTTATCTGATGAGATGAATCTTTGCACCATACCGGAAAACGATTCCATGGGGGCTGTAACACAATTAATTGTAAAACAAATAACAGGACAGTGCGCTGCCTACCTTGAATATTATGAGTTTTTTGAAAACAGCGTTCTGATGGGGGTGCCCGATTTCGTTCCTGCTGAAGTAGTTGATGGGAAGGTAACTGTTACCGGTGCTGCATTTGGAAATATCAGCGGAGGTGTTTTGAATATCTCAAAGATGAAAACCGGAAACCTGACCCTTGCCAGGTTGTCAAACACAGGCTCAGAATATACAATGCACATTGACAGAGGAGAAGGGAAGCTTATAAAATGGGAAGAGGCCGGATGGGACTACCCGGCTCCACAATTGCCCAGCCTTGAAATCTTCCTTGAAACACCTGTGGAAGAATTTGCTCAAAAAATTTCAGGCCAGCACTATATAATATCATATGGCGATAATACAGGGATGTTGAAAGACTATTGTTATATAAATGACATAAAAGTCGTATAAAAAGGCCAGATATGGATATTAAAAAATATGACGCTGTCATTGCCGGGTATACATGTGTTGATTTAATCCCTGATTTCACAAGACAGAGTTTAGATGATAATATTTCCAATGTTTTAAAACCCGGAAAGCTAATCGAAATCGGGGGGATGGACTTTGTTTTGGGTGGTGTGGTGCCTAATACCGGACTGGCTATGAAAAAGTTTGGTTGCAAAGTATTTTTGAATGGGTTGATTGGGACGGATGTAATGGGACTGGTAGCTGATAATAAGCTAAAAAACATCGGAGTTTCAGAAGGGATGGTAAAAACATCAGTAGCAGGTACTGCATTTAGCATTGTAATCGCACCTCCCGGAATTGACCGCATATTTCTGGAGTCACCGGGGTGTAACCATATTTTCAATATGGAGCATATCAACTTTGAAGCCATTTCAAAATCCAGATTTTTTCATTTTGGATATCCTCCACTTTTGAAACAGTTTTTCTTGAATAATGGTCTTCAGCTTATGCAAATGTATTCGAAGGTAAAGCAGATGGGTGTAGTCACCTCACTTGACTTAAGCTTGCCTGACCCTGAAAGCGAATCAGGGAAGATCAATTGGGCTGCAATTTTGGAAAAGACTTTTCCATTTGTTGATATATTTACCCCCAGCCTTGAAGAACTCCTTCAAATGATGATACCGGGAAAATATTCAGAGATACAATCCATTCCCGGGAATACAGAAATTGTGGATAAGGTTTCATTAGACCTGGTAAAAAATATTGGGCACCGGATAATTGAAGCCGGGGTAAAAATTCTGTTGGTAAAGATGGGGCACAGGGGGGCGTATCTACTTACCGGGGAAGTTACGTCCTTAAACAAGGAGCCTATAGCCATTCTTCAGGACAACAAATGGGACAACCGGGAAATATGGTGCAATGCCTACTCTGCTGACAGTTCAAAAATCAAACATTCATCCGGAGCTGGCGATACTGCTGTGGCAGCATTCCTTTCAGCTGTTTTGGATGGTTTGCCTCCTGAGAGAGCTGTTAAATATGCAGCAGTGGCAGGCAGGGAAAGCCTGTATTGTGAAGATCTTTATGATGACATTGGGGATTGGGGGCAATTGACAGAAAAAATCAAAACAGAACAAAATGAACTTATTTATTTATGAAAAATAAATCAATAGAATTAGCAACAAAATCGCTTGAAATCGAGAGCAAAGCAATCTCTGATATCATTAGGTATCTTGATTGGGAAAGTTTCAGCAAAGCAGTTCAGGTGTTGAGCACTTGTCCGAAAATAATAACCTGCGCAAGTGGTTCCTCCGGGATTACAGCAAAAAAGTTTTCCCATTCCCTGTGCTGCATAGAACGAAATGCACAGTTTCTTTCGCCAGCCGAAGCATTACATGGGGGGATGGGATGTATCAAAAAAGAAGATGCTGTTGTGATGGTTTCGCGTGGTGGCAAAACTGCCGAACTGCTCCCGGTTATTGATGTATGCAACAAAAAAGAGGCAGTTCTCATTGCCATTACCGAAAATTTGGACTCCCCGCTGGCAAAGAATGCCCAGATAGTTGTTCCTCTTAAAATTGAGAGAGAAAGCGATAAATACAATGTGATGGCAACGGCCAGTTTTATTGCCACAATTGCGGTTTTCGATGCCATGTTGGTTGCCATTATGGAAGAAACAGGTTACATGCTGGAGCAGTTTTTCCTTATCCATCCCGGCGGGGCTGTGGGGAAAATGCTTGACAATTTCTGAATATGAAATTAAAATAGACAATTAATCAATCGATTATTGAAAAGTTATAAAACAATAAGTAAAAAAATAAGGGACATGTATAAAGGATTAATAATAGAGCCACCATTTTTTGAAATAGGTCCAAAAGCTTACATGTATGGTGAAAGGTTGCTCAAACTTGCAAAAGCTGCTGATAGGTCATCTAAGAAATATGATGTGAGGATAATTTTCACACCTCAATATACCGATATTGGCATGGTTGCAAAATCAACGGAAAATTTGTTGGTGTTTGCTCAGCACATGGATCCTCTTTCGGTTGGCAGAGGGCTTGGTTCTGTTTTACCCGAGGCCGTAAAAGCTTCAGGTGCAGTTGGTGTAATGCTTAACCATGCTGAACGGCCTATGGCAGTATCGGTTTTGAATAAAGCAATTAAGCGTGCTGACGGGGTTGGACTGATCTCTATTGTATGCGCTGACACAATCGAAGAGGCACAGGCAATTGCCCACTTTTCACCAAACATTATTGTTGCCGAGCCAACCGAGCTGATTGGAACCGGACAACCCAGCGATCAAAAATATATTAAGGAAACCACGGCAGCGATAAAAAAAATAAATCCGGAAATACAAGTATTGCAAGGAGCGGGGATTTCCAACGGGCAGGATGTGTACAACGTAATAAAAGCAGGTGCTGATGCCACCGGTACTACCAGCGGTATTATGAAAGCTGAAGACCCGGAAGCAATGCTTGATGAAATGATTCGTGCAGTTAGGATGGCTTGGAATGAAGTTCATAAATAATGGAAATATAAATCATAATTAATTATTAAAAGGAGGGAAAAATGAAAATTTACAGAGGAACAATCGAGATGCAATCAAAAGATCACAGGCCTGATTTTCACAACGTAACAGAAGAGGTAAAAAAAAATGTGAAAGAATCAGGTGTTAAAGACGGAATATGTGTGGTTTATTCACACCATACTACCTGTTCTGTCATAACCCAGGAATGTTCGCATGACCTGAATTACTTCGGCAGAGAATATTTACAGCAGGATTTGAATAATATCATGGAACAATTAATTCCAACCTGCAGAACCGAAGGACAGTATCTCCACCCCGGACCGAAGCACATTGAGTTTGCACTTACTTTCCCTGATGAAGAGCCCAAAGGAAGTTTAAATACAGATGCACATCTGCGTTCAGTATTTTTCGGTCGCTCGGAAACGATTCCAATTATTGAAGGAGAGCTTTCTCTGGGTGAATTTGGGTTTATATATTTCATTGACTGGGATCAGATTAGAGAGCGAAAAAGGGTTTGTGAAGTGCAAATTATGGGTGAGTAAAGACAATAGTAGCTAAGAGCTTTACTGGTATCGGCTGGGTTTTATTTTAAAATCTAACAATAAGTATCTGGATGGATTTTACTTCAAATCTGTTCAAGCATGATCACCAGAGGTTGTTTTAATTATAAATTCATGATTATTAAAATTTTAGATAAAATATCAGTTTTAACAAGTGCATTTATGCAAATTACTTTGAACTTATCGGACAAATCTGGAAGGAGACTGTGAATTTAGCCGTTGTCTGTTCCAAATCACTTAAACAAAATATCCGGTTGGCACATGTTACCTATACAAGCAATAGAGGGAAACTAACCCATAAAATTTACTTTTGTACCTATACTCAAATGGAGCACTTGAAATTCGGGATTGTTACCGGAGCAGGTTACTACTGTAACTATTTGCTGACATGTTCGGTGTAAAAGCATCCTCTGCAAAATATATAGATCTTGTCAACTAATTTATATATTTTGACACTATTACCACTTAATTTTTTAACGGAGTATTGGTATAAAGGACAAATAAAAATATATAATAATTAAACAATAAGATTATGAATAACCTGATTAGAGCATTACTGTTTGTGTCTGTTTCTAGTATATTGACAATAACTTCATGTAATAACAAAACTACCCTGCCAATAGATGTAGGTACAGGTATTTCGGATATAACTCCTCCGGAAGGTTATCCCAAGTATGGTTATCCACGAAATCCCAGCACTGGCATGAAGGATCCTCTTTTAGCAAAAGCCATTGTATTTCAGCAGGGTGATACAAGATGTGCACTACTTATGTGTGACCTGCTTGGGATTCCCAGAGATCTGAGCAGAATTGTAAGGGAAAAAGCTTCAAAGATCACTGGTATTCCTTTTCAGAATATTACTATTGCTGCCACTCATACCCATACTAGTCCGGGTATTACTGAAGATTTTAAAGATTATGCAAACAGGGAAGCTTCCGGTAACCTAAATGTTGAGGATCAGGGAAGTTATTTTACTTATCTTATAGAAGGGATGGTAAAAGCATTGTCTTATGCATACAATAGTAAATCAGTAGTTGAAATGGTATCCGGTATAGGTCAGGCTCCCGGCATTTCTTTCAACAGGCGTTATCTTATGACCGGTGGCCGTGTACTGTTCATGCCTGTAGGATTAACTGATAAGATTGTAAGACCTGCCGGTCCGGAAGACACTAATGTGCATTTTGTCCTGTTCAAGCCTGAGGATAAGACTGATTTTAGTGCTTCACTTACAGTCTTTTCAAGCCACTATGCCCTGGGAGGAACTGCTTTTAGCGCAGACTACCCAGAAACTCTTCAAAAACACCTACGGAAATTTTTAGGAGAAGAAGTTGTCTCTGTATTCAGCGCAGGGGCATGTGGAAATATTTGCACAATTGATTTTTTAAAGAAAGACCAGCGAAGGCTGCCTACAGATACTGAAAAAGTAGGTAGCACACTTGCAGGAGCAATAAAAAATGCATTAGGTGAGGCTAAACTGTGTAAGCCGGCATTAGGAGTAAATTCCAGGACAATTTACCTGCCTTTACAGGATTATACTGAATATGAACTTAATTGGTCAAAAGAGGGCACAGAACCTTTATATCCCGAAAGAGACTTTTTGACAATGAGAAGAAGATTAAAGTTGTCTGTTTGGGGTGTCCAGCCACCACTTGAAAAGATGCGCCGGAATGAAGCAGTGCCACCTTCATTTGCCGGTTATTCCTGGCATCTCCCTATCGAAATAACTGCTTTCAGTCTTGATGAAAATACGGCAGTAGTTACAATGCCGGGTGAATTATTTATTGAATTAGGAATTGACTTGAAGAAAAGATCCCCCTTCTCTAATACTATGCTTATTGAACTGGCTAATGCTGATATAGCTTATGTTCCAACAGAACAAGCCTTTAAAGAAGGTGATTATGAAGCATTGAA
This sequence comes from uncultured Prolixibacteraceae bacterium, assembly GCA_964495655.1. Classification (GTDB taxonomy): domain Bacteria; phylum Bacteroidota; class Bacteroidia; order Bacteroidales; family Prolixibacteraceae; genus JAAYJR01. The sequence goes on from CAZBWK010000055.1 coordinate 11,670, forward strand.
TTCACGGTTACAGCCTGGATCAGGAGAAGAGATGATAGATTGCGCCATTCAAATGCTTGAGCAATTAAAAGTAACTATTCCTTAAATATGTGACATAACTAATACACAAAAAACAAAACAATATGAATTATAACAAAAATACAAAGACAAATTTCTTTGCTTTCATATTTTCTCTGTTTATAGTGATATTAATGAACAGTTGTGGAAAGGAGAAGGCAGTTGAAACTCCTGTTAATGAAAATAATTATCTCAATATAGGATGGGCTTCGGAAAAGATAGTTCCCGATAAGCCTATTTTGGTTAGTGGAGGTTTTCATGCAAAAATTTGTGAGGGTATCTTGGATACGCTGACAGTGACAGCTATGGCATTAGAATCTTATAATGATGGTGTTGCTACTGATATGGTCATAATTTTAAGCTGTGATCTGGCTAAGATAGTCGATGATTTGAGAGAGGACGTCCGCGATCTGTTAAAAAAATCATTGTCTGAACTTGATCCGGGTAAGATCATACTCAATGGTACCCATACTCATTCAGGGCCAATACACTCTGCCAGAAGGGAGACCTTTATAGAAAAACCCTTACCGGAGTTTGCCGGAGGCTCTGATATAAAGGATGTATACGGCATAGAGCTGAATGTTATGAAGATTGCTGATTGCCGTAAACTTTTTGCAGGAAAGATTGCTTTAGCAGCAGAACAAGCCTGGAATAATCGTAAGCCGGGGGGTATCAGCTACGGTCTTGGACACGCTGTAGTAGGACATAACCGATTACAGGTTGATCTGTCAAGTAAATCTCAGATGTATGGTAACACTAACAGGCCGGAATTCAGTCACATCGAAGGATATGAAGACCATTCTGTCAATCTGCTTTATACATGGGATGAGAAAAGGAACCTGACCGGTGTTGTGATCAATCTGGCTGCACCTTCACAGGTGAGTGAACATGAATTCAGAATCAGCGCGGATTATTGGCACGATGTCAGAGTTGAACTTCGGAACAGGCTGGGTAGTGGCCTTTTCATACTGTCCCAATGCAGTGCCGCCGGAGACCAGTCACCTCATATTATGGTTGGCTCAACAGCAGAGGAACGCATGCAAAAACTTATGTTCCCTGAAGAAGAGGCCGGCAGGGGAAGCATGGGAAGAAGGAAGCAGATAGCAACAAGAATTTCAGATGCCGTAACATCTGTTTTGCCTTATATGAAAAATAATATTGACTGGAAGCCTGTGTTTAAACATAAAAATGAGGAGGTTCATCTTTCCAGGCGACTTATAAGTGTTGGGGATGTTGAGCAGGCAGTTAGGGAGGGAGATGAATGGAAGGAAAAATATCTAAAAATACTTGAGGAGATTAACAACAATCCTGAATTGAAGCAAAAACCAAGATGGTATATAGGTGTTACCTCCGCATACAGAAGAATGAACAGAGGCTATAGCGTAAAAGAACGTTTTGAACTGGAAAGAATTCAGCCCAAGATGCCGGTGGAGGTCCATGTAATTCGTATTGGTGATATCGTGATGGCTACTAATCCTTATGAGTTATATATAGATTATGGTATCAGGATAAATGCTCAAAGTCCCGCAGTTCAAACTTTTTTAGTTCAGCTTGCCGGGCCGGGGACATACCTACCAACCTACCGGTCCATTGCAGGAGGTGGTTACGGGGCTGCTCCTGCAAGTACCCTTATCGGTCCCGAAGGAGGAGAGGAACTGGTTGACAACACCCTTAAACTGATCCAATCTGTATGGAAATTAAAGTGAAAATTATCAGCAGAACACCTTTTAACCGTATGGTCTATACTTAATTTCAGCAATTCAGCATAAAAATAATTAATAATGTGTAAAATTTTAGATACATTTTTAGCATTACGGCACTCTGAATTTTTTTGGTGCAAATCATAAAATTTTTTGTTTTTCATCCATAACAAAAGCATATTTTTTATACTTTGAATCCGGATACTAAATCCTATCGAAGTTTTTTTGATATGAATTTAAAGTTTTTTTTGATACCCGATTGCTTAAACAGTTAAATTTTGGGGTAAAAATTATGGTAGCATGCTCTAACTGAATTTTCCATTTTGCATGAGATACTTTCTGTGAGCTTTGTTTCCCACCCTTAGGTCGTGTGTTACCAGCAGCACAGCGCCTCCATTACTGGCGAAGTCTGAAATAGCTTTTAGAACTGTTTCTGCATTTTCATCATCAAGGTTTCCTGTAGGCTCATCGGCAAACAGAATTTGAGGGTCATTTATCAATGCTCTCGCCAGGGCAACCCTCTGGCGTTCACCCGTACTGAGCTCACCGGGCTTATGATGCAGCCTGTGGGAAAGATTGAATTGACCGATTAGATCTTTTGCCCTTTTTTCAATTAAAGCTGAATAAGAATTTGTTCCTATGGAAGGAATTAAAATATTTTCAAGTACATCGAGATAGGGAACCAGGTAAAACTGCTGAAAAACAAATCCAACATTTTCAGCCCTTTTTCTATCCCGTTCTTTCGATGAAATGTTGTAAAAATTCTGCCCTTCGAGTAAAACCTCTCCTGCATCAGGATACAGTAATCCGCCAGATATGAGTAAGAGCGTTGTCTTTCCACAACCGCTGGGGCCATTCACTGCAACCAGTTCTCCTTTTGCAATTTCCAGTGAAACTCCGTCTACGGCTTTTACTTCTTCCTTATTTTTTGAATTGTATGTTTTTTCTAATCCGGTTACTTGTAATACCATTTTCTAATTATTCAACAGTAAAAAATTATTTCTCCCATGCATTTTATTAAAGGCAGAGTACTATTCTTCACTCAAAATAACAGCGGGGTCCTGACCGGCTGCCATAACTGATGGTATTAAGCCGGCTGTTAAAGCCAGCACCGGAGCCAGTAATAATCCCGGCAAAACTACCGGAAGGCTCACCAGATCTGCAATAGCAGTTCCCTCTGTCCCGCTGAAGAATATTCCAATAAAAACTCCAAGCAGGCATCCTGCAACTCCGGCAATAATTCCCATAATGGCTGATTTTCCCAAAAAAATCTGAAGCACCTGATACCTGCTGAAACCTATGGCACGTAAAATTCCTGTTTCATGTTTTCTTTCCCTGACGTTATTCAATATGGAAACAAAAATCCAGACAGAGGCCCCTGCTATGAGTAAAGCCACAAGTAAAGACGCCAGCTTTTCTTTTTCCTGCCTTAATTTGGACTGATGCATTACTTCAGCTGTTAAAATTTCCTCGTGCAGGTCAGATGCTCTTTTCCTGACATCAGCGCGGGCTGCAATTAGTGAACTGAATTCAAAAACCTGGGCGTGGGGTAAAATTTTTCTAATTTCGTTTTTTAGTTGTCCCAGTTCGTCGACGGCACAAACACATTCCAGTGCCAGAATACCATTGATTTTACCTGGCTTTCCGAGAATTTTCTGTGCATCATCAAGCGGCACCCATACTGTTAAATCGTCGCGTGTGCCTCGCCGCGAATATACCCTGTTCACTTCAAATTCCACTCCGCTGATAACGATTTTATCTCCCGGCCTGAGATTCAGTGAAACAGCTACTTCTTCGCCAAGGTCAGCTTTCCCGTCGGGTACCCGTTCCATAATTGGTGAACGATATTCAAAATCATCAGTAAGGTGGGGCGGTTTACTGTAAACAGGTACCTGGCCACGGATGCCGGCCAGTAAGATTTCCCTGTTTTTCTCTTCACACCATATTTTTTCCTGCAATACAGGCATTAAGTGATTCAATGTTTTTATGCCACTTTCAGCCACTATCCACGCATCTTCATAATCGAGATAAGTGGTTGCATATCCGTTTTTTTCCAGTTCAGGAATACTCTGTTCCTTGTTTAAGATCAAAACATTATATCCCATATTTCGCATAATAATCCGGTAATCGTCTTCAAGTTGAATCATCTCCTCCCTGAGTTCCTTTTCCTTCTCCATAAATTTCTGTTCAGTTACTATTTCATCGCTTTTAAGCAATATGAATGTGGCCACAAACCCCGTGGTAGCTGTCATAAGGGACAAAACTCCCATAATGAAACTTACTTTTTTATGGTTCAGCTCGCATTTTATTATTTTCCAAATGTTCATATTTTTATTTTTTTGAAATTATCAGGAACCAAATCAATCCCCCCCAAAAGACCACTAAGGCAATTCCTCCTAACAGGAATAGCAGCTTGTTGAAATTTATAATCTCACCATTTCTGTTAATGATATTTTTCTGTAATTCTTTCATTACCGGTTCGCTGTGCAATATATCTCCATCCTCTGCTTCCCGCTCAATTTCCGGCTGTTTAGTTGCATATGTTTGTTCAATGACCGGCCTGGCGAGGGAACTATCATCTTTTTCGGGTTTTGAATCTATTACTTGTGATTTATTTATATTTTCTGCCATTTCCTCATCAGCTTGTATTTTTCCCTCTTCCTGTTCTGTTCCCGCACTGCCAAAAATATTCAGTACCACCACTTTCCCGGGTTCTGTCTCTTTTTTTGGTTGATTTCTTCTGATTTCAGAACCGAATCGCCTCGCTGTTGCAGACTCCAGCCGCCGCCTTGCTTCTTCTTCTCTGTTGCTGAAATCTCCCATGCCGCTCAACGGATTGGCAATGCTAATATCTGTGACATGCTCAACAAGCATATTCCAGTCCATCGACATGAGCAAATCAATTCCGGGGTTTAATAATTTAGCCTGACACGAACACGGCCCTGTCAGAAATTCAGCAGCATCCCTGATATTCCATTCATTAATGCCTTTACCTACAATACCGTAAAGCACGATTCCCCTGCCAAACACCGGGAAGACAATTGGTTCGTTATCAAATTCAGACAAATCATCTTCGCTGTTCAGCAGCATCTTTATCAAATGTTCCTCGCTCTGATTTTTCCGGGACAAGGTGATTATTTCAAACTTAATCTCAGGAACCTCACCGTTAGGGCCCATCCATAATTGCCGGTCGGGTAAAACGAGGGTTTGTTCCAGGCGCCGCAATTCCTTATCGAGTATATTCAAAGCATCTCTATCTTTACTGCGGTCACCACTTTCCATAAATATCCAGACAGCTGTGACTTCCCTTGCCAATTTTTGTCCGATGTTTGCACGCACCGGCGATTGAAGCAGTTGGTCAACATTGACTTTATTCAATAAACCTGACCAGATTACCCGGTTATTACCACTAATCCGGGGATAACGGAGTACCATAACTGAGCCTTTACCTGTTTGGTGGTTTAAATAATTACAGGTGTAGTTATTAAAATTCCCGGTGGCATCTGTCTTAATGATATCAATGTTTGTTTTACTATTACTACCAGATAAAGCGCCGAGCAGGTAATTTACCAACTCTTCTTCTTCCGTTGAAAGCGAATTGTCATAAATAATTTCAAGACTGTAGGGGTCAGTTTCCCAATATTCCAATGCATATCTGAACACGGGAATGGGACATGATAAGCTTATACCGGTGTTAAGAAGAATAAACCCGGAAATCACAATAACTACTGTCTGTATCTTAATTAATGGATCTCTCATGTAGTTTAATAATTATTCAGGCGCCCTGATCTCTATACCGGAAATAACCGGTCTGTTTTTGATCCCTTTAAATTCGACCTTCAGCAAATCTTTTGCCTTAATGTTTTTGAACTCTTTTTTTACAGTCCGTTTTGGTCCGCCGGCTTCCGCTGCAATATCCAACAGTTCAATCACCTTTTCTCCCTGAAGTATAACATCGAAAATCCGTTCTCCGGACTTGATGTTTTCGGGCTCGGCAAAAAAGAGTCTTACGGTGTAGGTTTGTTCTGACCATGATTCACCGGGAATCAGTTTGACCGAAACAGATGACACTCCGAGTAATCCATAGGAAGCCACCCAATTATATCCTTTTTCCGGATTCCCGATCCAGGAGGCATGGTGTTTATACCATTCAGGAGAATCGGACTCCAGGGAAATGGAAATATCAGGTCCCTCCGGATAAACTTTGGGATACTCAAGCCAGAGAACTCCGTTTTCCCTTCTGTTACCCGGAGCGCCAAAGTTGATCCCCAGTGCTCTTATGGGTTCACTTCCAATGTCCAGCCGGTTCAGCGTCCACATTTCCAAGCCGGCATCGGGCATGTGTGCCAGCCCGAAACTGGATTGCAACGGGTAGGAACAGGTACATGTGCGGGTATAATCCGGTCCGTTCAGTAATCCGTCAGCTGCAATGAGGTTATTAGTACATCCTGCTTTCCATCCGCTGATGTTACCGGTACCGCCGAAGTTCAGTAAATCGTTGTAACCCGCGCTTGATGAGCGAAAGGTTATGAGATACTTACTTGAATTCATTGTACCGCATCCATAATATTTGTGCCAGTCCCAGGTGTATTCCTCCCCGGTTACCGGATGGTTTTTTACGGCATCTTCGCCGGTTACCGGATTTATTGCCGCTTCACCCGGCCGTCCTGTTATAATCATGTCGGGGTGCAGGCCAAGGGGACCGGAATATTTACGATTTTTTTCCCAGATCATTTTCCCGGTTGATGCGGAGTGTGCAATCAGTCGGTCGCCCGGTTCGTCTGTCAACGGGCCTCGTTGTCCCAGGCGGCCACCCTGAAGCAGAATATCCTTGTCTTCGTAATATCCCAGCCAGGTCCCAAAAACCAACTCATCTGCCGACCAAAGATTTTTCCCTGTTTTCAGGTCAAACGCCTTCAATTCAGATTTAACTTCATTCATCAATCCCCTCCGTTGTAATAGTCCGGCTGCAGTTTCCGATAATCCGTCAACCAAAAACAGCCGGCCGGTACCGGCTACAATGGCATTATGCCTGAACCCTGTTTTTGCTTTCAGTGTCCACAATATCTCTCCGTTGTGCCTGTCCATTACCAACATTGTTGTGCTGGAGGTTGCATTCCAGTTTTTGTCCTTACCAGGCAAACCGTCGTCAAACAATTGCGGATCAATGGTAACTATTATGTAATCACCTGAAACTAAAATGTGGCCAAATTCAGAAACCTCAATATCAGGAACCGGAGGCAGACGGAATTCAATTCGTACCTCTCCTGTGGCGGCATCGAGTGTAAGTAACCTGTCTTTATGGATCACATAAACCTCATCCTCGCCAGAAACGTATGGGCTGCCAATAAAGTTTGCACCGGGGTGATTTGACATATAGACTTCCTGACCCGACCAGAATTTCTCTTCCAGTTCAAGGTCGGTGAAGGGGTGTCCAATTCCGGGAATCTCGCGAACCCAAAGTTCCCTTCCGGTATAGACACATCTTGCACTTATGGTTTCCATGCCAAGAATGAATAACCGGCCTCCTGCTACCTGGGGTATGGGGCCGTTATGGTGCCGTGGAAGTGTATTTAAATTGGAAGGCCCTCCGAACCAGAGTGTTCCCAAAGGTGGTTTTACCAGGTCATCATCGGAGTAGGTACGGTTGGCTGCACTTCCATACTGATGAGTCCACTGATCCGAGCCAGGAAGCGGTCCCTCCTTTTTGATATATGCGATGCCGTCCTTTGAAAATTCCCGGCTGTTTTTAAGAGACGCTCTGCTATCTATCTCTAATATTTCCGGACAACCATTGATAAAACAGGCAGTTCCTCCGTAGGGTCTGAGAGAATTGTAAATCATCTGTACAGAACCGGGGGAATATTCTGTATTATTCACCACAATTAAACTATATATATATGGCAGGAACGGTAATGCATTTTGTTCCTCATTAACAATAGCAACCCGGTGACCATACAACCCTGCTTCATCAAAATATCTCCTCATTTGTTGCCGTTTCCTTCCGTTGGGTTCCACTACTACAAAATGAAGGGAGCTGTTTTTTATCAGCTCCAAAATAAGTCCGTTATCAGTTTCACCGCAAATTAAAACATATCCGTCATTTATTCCTGAATTCTCGATAATTGAAAATGCCAATTCCTTTTTTTCAGTGTCTGTTTCGGGGATCTCAGGGCTATAGCGGTGGTAAATGGCCTGATTGCCGTCCGGTGTTCCAAAACAGTAAATTTTTCCGTCGAGGGTCACTGCAAAAAGTTTTCCATCACCGCCAAACATGCTCCAGATCTCTCCTTCAACATCCTTTTCCCAGATTACACTGCCGGGGCTTCCGTCAGCTAAAACGGCCACCATAGCAGCCATTTGTCCATCATTTTTGCTGATCACAAAATGAGAATCTGTTGCGAACCAAAGTCTGTCAATACCTTCTATTTTAACTTTCCACAGTTCTTCTAACTCATAAATTTTTCTAATAGCCCCCCTTTCCAGCCTGTCTGCTATTTCAATCTTTGTCTTTTTAACGTTGGAATTATGGGCCACCAGACTGTCTGTTCGTTTTCCAATGAAAGCATTGCCGGTGATAATATCGCCCGGAACATGACCGTACTGGGCGCCATCTTCCAGGGAATAAAGCATTCCGTGATTAAAATACCAATCATTAGACGCAAAAGCCCTGTAGCCGCCTGCTCCCTTACCTACAACTCCCGAAGCCTGGTTGAAATAGAGGAATTCCCCGGTATGCCTGTTGTAAACAGCGGGAGGAGTTCTTCCTCCGGGGACAATAAGTTTATCTCCACTTAATGCGAGGTATCCCTGTGGTGAGGGACCCCCATAGGAATAAGCTCCCCCATGCTGGTGCAAAGACCACCGGGAGCCGCTAGTGCTGTTGGTCCATATCGTTTCTCCTGTATTTGCATTGACAGCATGAATAAACGTTCCTTCAAACGGAATTACGCCGGCGGCAAAATAGATTACGCCATCTTGCAAAACCGGGCCTCCACGGGCAGGCCAAACGCTTATTACCCTGTCGTTGCCCAATACCATCCTGTCCGAATAACTACCTTTGCTTTTCCAAATAAGTCTGCCGGTTCGTGCACTTAAACAGTATAGATAGCCGTCATCAGAAACAAACCACAGCCTGCCTGAGTTATAGACAGGGGCAAACCTTACCGGACCCCCTGCATAAAACCTCCACAACTCTTCGCCTTTATCTGCCGAGTATGCTGTTACCCTGTCTGCTACCATAGAAGGGACAAACAGTTTGCCTTCACCCACCACAGCTTCATAGGAAAGATCAAACGAGAGCTTTCCTATCAGGTCAGGATTGCCACTTGTAAAGTAGTCTTCAAACTGAAATGGCCAACATCGTTTTGGTTTTTCCAGTTGACGGGTCCATAACAATTCCGGATTTTCGGGAAGGGTTACCTCAGAAATGCTCCTTCTCCCTGCATCATAGCGCCACATGGGCCAGTCAGAACTACCGGTTGCTGAAAAGGAGGTGTTTATAAGTAACAATAAGATGATTCCTGTTAATTGATATTTCATAGCTGTTCAAATTATACCAATAAAATGGTTTGGTCTAAAAATAAGAAAATATCCCAATTTATAAAAAATAAACACCTGGGTACCCTTTCAGCTAAAACTGTTAAATAATGACAATAAATGGCGATTATAGATTAGTCAGGGTAAATTGGATTGAAATTCCAAGAACTAAATAATGGCAGGAACCCCGAATTAATTATCTTTACGCGGAGGTCTTCCTGAAAGTTAAAACTATTCAATATGCATTGGACTAAAAAACTGAAATTTTATCTTAAATCCCTTGGGCCCGGATTTATCATTGCTTCTGTGGTTTTGGGGCCGGGCAGTATTACCGTGGCTTCACGGATTGGTTCGGAACACGGGTATGCCTTTTTATGGGTTATCCTGTTTGCGGCTGTTTCCATGGCAATATATACCTCTATGGGCACCCGTTTCGGAGTTTCTAACAACGATTCGATTCTTCAGTCGATTGCCGGTAACTATGGCAGGTGGTTTTCTGCAATAATAGGCATTGCAGCCTTTTTGGCTGCGTCAAGTTTTCAGTTTGGTAACAACCTGGGGGTAGGGATCGCCATGCAGGGCATAACCGGCATAAATGAACGGGTATGGCCACTTATATTTACCCCGTCGGCAATAGTGCTGCTTTTTTGGGCAAAAGACCTATATAGATTGCTGGAAAAACTGATGATGGTTCTGGTTATGGTTATGATCCTTGCCTTCTTTTTTAATCTGTTGCTTACAAAACCTGATGTGGTTTCAGTCGCAAACGGATTTATACCGCATTCCTTTTCACTGGATTCCCTGGATATTATAGCTGCTCTTGTGGGAACTACCTTTGTCCTGCACGGCGCTTTGTACCAGTCATACCTTGCCCGGAAAAGAGGCTGGAAGACTTCAGATATCAAAAAAGGGCTTAATGACTCTTATACGGGAATTTTCCTTCTGGCGTTAATATCAATTTTAATTATTATAACCTCCGCCTCCGCTTTACATCCACTTGGTATTACTGTAAATTCTGCCGGCGACATGGCTATGCAGCTGGAAGCTTTATTCGGGAGATATGCCAAAATTATTTTCAGTATCGGTTTGTGTTCCGCTGCTTTCTCTTCTTTGATAGTGAATGCAGTGATGGCGGGTGGGTTATTGTCCGACGGACTTGGCCTTGGCAGTTCTATGGATGAGAAAATGCCGAAGATCTTTACAACAGTAGCCTTGCTTCTGGGAATGCTGATTGCCGTTTTCTTCCGGGGCAACATCATTTATACCCTTATCCTGGCCCAGGCTTCTTCTATATTGGCCGTTCCGCTTATTGCCATTGGTATGTTTATGATCCTGAATAACAAAAAAGTGATGGGCCATCTGAGAAACAACTTGTGGCATAATATACTGGCCGTATTCGGATTGGTGTTGATCAGCATCATGGTCTATTTTATGTACAGTAAGATAATTACCTATCTTCAGTCTTTGAATTAAATCCACCTATGCAATGGATAACTTTTATAATGGCAGAATTGATCAATATGGGAAATGGTGAGTTTCCCTTTATCATGAAAACAGATAGTATTTGGCTGATGATCAGGCCATAAAAAACGTTTAAAGTTTGAAAAACTATTTATTAAATGGAAACAGATTCAACGTTTGAATACCCTGAAAAGATAGCCAGCGAAGAGGAATTGGAAGAGTTGTTGTCCCGTCCTTCGGCTGATACGGCTGAACTGTTTAAAAGGCTTGAAGGTGATGTTATTTTTTTGGGAATAGCTGGCAAAATAGGCCCTTCGCTGGCACATATGGCTCAACGTGCATGCAATATATCAGGAGTATCAAAAAGAATATTAGGAGTTTCCCGTTTTAGTAATGAAGCTGAAAGAACCCAAATTGAAAAATGGAGAATTGAAACTATTCAGGGTGATTTGCTTGACAGGGATTTCCTGGAAAGCCTGCCTAAAGCAAAAAATGTCTTTTTTCTGGCGGGAATGAAGTTTGGTTCTGAAGAGAACCTTTCGCTTACCTGGGCTATGAATACTTATCTCCCGGCTCTGGTTGCCGGATACTTTAAAGATTCGCGTATTGTGGCCTATTCCACTGGGTGTGTCTATCCGCTTGTCACGATCGAATCAGGAGGTTCGAAAGAGACAGACAGACCTGAACCGGTGGGGGAGTATGCACAATCGTGCCTCGGACGGGAGCGGATGTTTGAATACGGGAGTAAAAAATACAGTACACAGGCATCGCTCATCAGGCTCAATTACGCTGTGGAACCCCGTTACGGAGTCCTTGTCGATATTGCTGCCAAAGTAAAAAATGGTCAACCGGTGGATGTGACAATGGGATATTTTAATGTAATTTGGCAGGGGGATGCCAACAACATGGTGCTGCGCACAATCGAACACGCTTCCAGTCCCCCGTTGACTCTCAATATTACGGGGCCGGAAACGCTATCAGTACGCGATGTGGCGCTCGAATTTGGTAAATTATTCGGGAAAGAGGTGCGGTTTACAGGTAAGGAAGATTCAACAGCGCTTTTGAGTAACGCTCAGAGGGCATTCGGACTGTTTGGAAAGCCAACGGTGCCGGTTGCAAAAGTATTGGAATGGACTGCCCGCTGGATGGATGAGGAGAAAAAGTTGCTGGGAAAACCTACTCACTTCGAGGTGCGTGACGGGAAATACTGAAATTCAATTTAATAGCAAAAAATGAACTATTCCGAATTACCCTTTGAAATACTCAGCTCACTTCAGCAAGGGGTTGTGATTCCAGCACTGCCGCTGGCGTTGAACAAAAGCCGGACGCTGGATGAACGGCGGCAGCGCGCCCTGATACGGTACTATTTGGATGCCGGTGCCGGGGGAGTGGCGGTGGGCGTGCATACTACACAGTTTGAGATCCGGTTACCTGAGGTTAATTTGTACGGGCCGCTGTTGGAGATAGCAAGGGAAGAATTTGACCACTTTACGGACAGAACAGGCAGACCGGTCATACGGATTGCCGGAGCAATAGGAAAGACCCAACAAGCTGTGGGTGAAGCTAAGCTGGCGCTGCAAAAGGGGTTTTATGCAGTGTTACTGAGCCTGGCAGCATTTTCCGGCGCTTCCAATAGTGAAATGCTGGAACACTGCAGGGCTGTTGCTGAGGTTATTCCGGTTATTGGCTTTTACCTGCAACCTGCTGTGGGGGGCCGGCCACTGGACAAAAACTTTTGGCGGGAGTTTGCCCGTATTAAAAATGTAATTGCGATTAAAATAGCCCCATTTAATCGTTATCAAACATTAGATGTAGTAAGAGGGGTGGCGGAGTCGGGAAGAGCTGAAAAGATAGCTCTCTATACAGGAAACGACGATAATATCCTGATCGATCTGTTGACTGAATACAGCTTTACTGTGGATGGTAAAGAAGTGAAAAAACGTATTGTTGGCGGATTACTGGGCCACTGGGCGGTTTGGACCCGGAAAGCGGTTGAACTTCTGGAAAAAGTTCATAACAATCAATTGCCTGATAACATTCAGGATGTGCTTGTGCTGGCAAACCAGATAACCGACTGTAACGCTGCTTTCTTCGATGTGGCCAATAATTTTGCAGGTTGTATCGCGGGAATTCACGAAGTGTTGCGCAGGCAGGGACTGCTGGAAGGTATCCGGACACTGAATCAGGATGAAAAACTATCTCCCGGCCAGAAAGAGGAGATCGACCGGGTATATGCTGTATATCCTCACCTGAATGACGATGATTTCGTTGCGGAGAACCTGGAGAGGTGGCTGACTTAGAAACATTAATTTCACGAAAAATTATTCAATTCAAATGATAAAGATTGACTACTCTCTGACTCCGGAAAAACTGCGACAAAAAATAAAATTGTTCTGGACAGTTTCGGCAGAAAAAATAGATAAGATTGAAAAAGAGAATTCAAGTATTAATATCACGCCGGTTTTTACAGTAAACGGTAAATATACTTCCAGGAACTGGACTGAATGGACACAGGGTTTTCAGTATGGTTCATATCTGTTGCAATATGATGCAACTGGTGAAAAAAATTACCTTGAGAAGGGCCGGGAAGCAATTGTTAATAAGATGGCTTCGCATATAAGCCATAAGGGGGTGCATGATCATGGATTCAACATACTGAGCACATATGGCAATCTTCTCAGGCTCATGAATGAAGGCAGAATTCCATATAATGAGTGGGAAAAAAATTATTATGAACTGGCAATAAAGATTTCAGGTGCTGTGCAGGCAGCAAGATGGAGTTCTGTTTCCGGAGGTGGGTATATTTACTCTTTCAACGGCCCTCATTCCCTGTTTGTTGATACAATCCGTTCCTGCCGCATTCTTGTTGCCGCCCACATGCTGGGGCATCTCCTAAAGGGAGAAAATGACGTAAATATTTCTTTATTGACGAGGGCGGTTCAACATATTAAAAGCACTGCAAAATATTCTGTTTTTTATGGTGACGGACGTGACCGCTATGACGTCCTTGGACGTACTGCACACGAATGCATATTTAATATGAACGATGGCAATTACCGCTGTCCCTCTTCACAGCAGGGATACACAGGATTTTCGACCTGGACGAGGGGACTTGCATGGGCTATACTCGGATTCTCAGAGGAACTTGAAATACTGGAATTTTTAAAAGACCAGGAACTTCAGGAAGAAGGTGGAAGAGAAGAATTGGAAAGAATGATGCTTGAAGCAGCCACAGCTACTTCCGATTTTTATATAATGAATACACCTGTCGATGGTATTCCATACTGGGATACGGGTGCTCCCAATCTGAACAGGCTGGGGGACTATCTGAATAAACCTGCTGATCCTTTTAACGACTGGGAGCCGGTCGACAGCTCTGCTGCAACTATTGCATCGCAGGGACTGCTGAGACTGGGCAGGTTACTGATCAATAAAGGAGAGAAAGAAGCAGGGAGAAGATACTTTCAGGCCGGACTTACGATTATTAATACTTTTCTTAATCCTCCTTACCTGAATATAAATCCTGACCATCAGGGATTGATACTTCACAGTATATATCACCATCCCAATGGTTGGGATAATGTGCCCCCGGGACAAAAAATTCCTTGCGGGGAATCTTCCATGTGGGGCGATTATCATGCAAGAGAGGTTGTATTGTACTTGCAAAGAATAATTAATAATGAAAAATATTACTCTTTTGCCGGGTGTGTTGAATGATATTTTGTTTATCAGGCAGGATTAATTTGCCAATTTCAGGGTATCTGACTGCTGTAATAAAAAAATTTATCTTTTTATGAGAAATAAATTGAAAGACTTTTCCAGACTCTGTATTCACACAATGACTAACAAACCCTGGAGCCTTAGGCAGTGTGTCGAAAATTACAGCAATGCCGGAATTAAAGGGATAAGCATATGGAGGAACGTTCTGGAAGGCCGGGATCTAAAGGAAGCAAAAAAACTACTTGATGATTCTCCCCTCGAAGTAGTTTCTCTTGTGCGCGGGGGATTTTTCCCTTCAGTGGAAAAAAAGAGGCGTTTAAACGCGATAGAAGATAATCTCAGGGCTATCTCCCAGGCCAGTATCCTGGGCGCACCGTTGCTTGTTTTGGTTTGTGGCTCAGATAGCAATCAATCACTGGATAAGTCCCGGGAGCAGATCAGGGAAGGAATCCTGAAGATCCTTCCCTATGCAATGTCAGCTGGCGTTAAGCTGGCCATAGAGCCTCTTCATCCGATGTACTCGGCCGACAGGTCAGCAGTTAATACACTTGCACAGGCAAACAAAATGACAGAAGAGATAAACTCTGAGTTTGTTGGTGTAGCGGTGGATGTTTATCATCTTTGGTGGGATGCCGGTCTTCACGATGACATAATGAGATGCGGACAGAACAGAAAACTGTTTGCTTTTCACGTTTGTGACTGGAATGTGCTTACTGGCGATTTTCTTAACGACAGGGGACTGATGGGTGATGGCTGCATAAATATTCCTGAAATCAGAAGTTGGGTCGAAGAGGCGGGCTTTAAAGGATTTAATGAAGTTGAGATTTTTTCAGAAAAATATTGGAAAATTGATCAATTTGAATATCTGGAGAAGATAAAAAATGCTTATATCAACTTCACATAATACCGTATGGCTGTGGCTGATGCCTCTTTGGGATATTACAACTCCCCGCAGGAAGGATTCAAATAAATAAGAAAAGAACAGGTAAAAAAAATAATTACAGATTTAAAAAAGTTACATTGAAATAGTGCAACAACAGATTTTCGATCCGCCTAAGAAAAAATGCGTTAAGGAAATTATGAAATGTAGCGTTAAAAAATCAAATCTGTTTGACGAACGTTAGGCATGAGGAACGAATGCCTAAAAGGAGGAGTTATTTTGATTTTAGTATAATGAAATAATTTTTAGCAATTTTTTCTTTAGCGGTGGCTTTTTTTGCTTACTTTTTTTAGCTAAAGAAAAAAAGTAAGTGGGGTTTAAGGGGTAACACCCCTTTAAATAATGAAATAAAATTTAAATTTTTGATTAGTTTATTTTCAAATAATTATAAAATTATATTCGAATGAAACGAACATGAACTTTTTTAAACAAAAATTTCATAAAAGAAAATGTTTAAAAAAGTTTATTTGAGAACGAAGTGGTTACATTCGTTCTCAAATTTTTAATTAAATTATTTACAAGT
>CAZBWK010000056.1:0-17912 GCA_964495655.1 uncultured Prolixibacteraceae bacterium
TTGTACCCTTTATCTGGGGCGGACAGAACGAAGTGTTCTGGTTTGCTTTTGCCGCAGGGGCTATTGGCGGACTGCTCTTTTCGGTGGTGGCAATTTTTATTTATTTGCCGTTGTTGCTGAAAATTAAAGTATCTTAATCAGACAGTAAATATATTTTTGATGGTGCAACCAACCGGCTTAGGCCTGTACTGATGACTGCTCTGGTTGCCAGCCTCGGGTTTATACCTATGGCATATAATACTGGTCCGGGTTCAGAGGGTCAGCGTCCGCTTGCCACAGTGGTGATCGGCGGACTGATTACTTCTACGATGCTTACATTAATGGTGCTGCCTGTAATATATTACTGGATGGAAGGAAGAAAAGAAATTAAAAAATAAGCGCAGGTTTTTTTTATAAAAGGTGTCAAATAATTACTGTCATCTAAAATGAAAAACAATGAAGCTGCAGCTATATTTTTTGGTTATCCTTCTCACATTAATTATGTTAGTTTCTGCAGGATTTATTTTTTTTGCTGTCGAACTTCCGGCTGTCTCAAACAAATGGTTCTCCTCATCGGGAGTTTGTACTCTCTGTCATTCAACCAGTGATTTTGCATTGCGTGACAGTCAGGGAAATGATGTGTCTCCTGTTGCCCGTTGGCGAAGCACAATGCTGGCCAATGCTTCGAAAGATCCTTTCTGGAAAGCAAAAGTTAAGCACGAAGGAATTGCGAATCATGCCCATAAGGATGCATTGGAAAATGTTTGTACGCGGTGTCATGCCCCCATGGGAATGTTAAATGCTTATTTATCAGGTGCCGGAGTTTATAACCTTGACAGTCTGAAGAATGATGAAATCGGGAAGGACGGTATTTCCTGCACACTATGCCATCAGATAAATGATTTCAGTTCACCTCTTTTTTCCGGCAATTTTGAGATAAACTCCTTAAAGGAGATTTACGGTCCATATGAGAGTCCCATAACTGCTCAAATGGTTATGAATACGGGTTATACACCGGTTTATTCTGAAAAGATAAATGATTCAAGACTTTGTGGCTCCTGTCATACATTATTGACAAACTCGGTAGACGAAAATGGGGAACTTACCGGCGAAACTTTTGTTGAACAGGCTCTTTACCATGAGTGGGAAAATTCTGTCTATAGAAAAGAAAATATTTCCTGTCAGTCATGTCATCTGCCCCGTATCTATGAGCCGGTAAAAATTACCAGCCGGCCGGGTTTTGCCCCGGGAAGGGAACCTTTCGGAATTCATGATTTTACGGGAGGGAATTTGTTCATGCTGAACCTGTTGAGTGAGAACCACGATGAGTTGCAACTTCATTCCGGAACTGACCTTTTGGTTGAATCTGCCGTCCGTACGCAAAATCTTCTGACCAATGAGACAGTTGATTTGAAAATAACCGGTGTGTATAGTGCAAATGATTCCCTGTTTGTTGAAGTGTCATTAAAGAATAAAGCCGGACATAAATTTCCGACCGGCTTCCCAAGCCGCAGGGTTTACCTTGAGTGTATAGTGTCAGATGACAGTGATACACTGTTTCATTCAGGCAAGCCAGGCTCAGAAGCCCTTATGAATACCAATGATGAAAAATTCGAACCTCATCATGAAAAAATAAATAATGAGAACCAGGTTCAGATTTACGAATTTGTAATGGGGGATACAAAAGGAAAAGTCACAACAGTCCTTGAAAAGGCGTATGTACCATTAAAAGATAACAGGATGGTGCCTGAAGGTTTTCAGGAATCAAATTTGAAGTATGATACAGTGAAAGTTGCAGGTAAGGCAATAAATGATCCTGATTACTTCTCGGGAGACGGTGTTGAAAATATTACTTATGCTTTTCCCATAGAACTATTTAGGGCTACTGCTGCGATAGAGGTTTTATTACATTACGAAACAGCTCCCGAAAGCTTGCTTCATGAATGATAATCTTTAGTCAACATATATAGCCTCCATTATTATGGAGTTTTTAAACTGTGGCTTGATGTATTTTTCTCTGCATATGTCAACCTCTAAATCAAGATTATCTTTGAAGAAATCTTTAATTCGAAGTTTAAGGTCATAAATATTTTTTGTATTATCTTCAAATTCAATTAGCAAATCCAAATCACTTCCTTCTTTTTGTTCTTCCCTGGCAAATGATCCGAAAAACCCTATTCTTATGACATGGAATTGGTTTTTTAATAAAATTTTATTTTTATCAATAAAAGTTAGTATTTCGTTTCTTGTTTTCATACGATTCATACGATTACGAAATTATAAATAATTTCTGACCATTGGATCATATATTGATGAGAATAACAACTACAACTAACTAAAAAAATTCCTAAATTAGAGCTGTCTGAAAGAGTCAGGCTTTAATATCTGAGCATAAACGGGGATTACTTATAAAACAACTCAAACCAGATTCTTATGTTGAAAAATATTTTCATATTATCAACTGCAGGTTGTATTTTTCTTCTGCTCCTTTCATGTAATGTACATGACAATCAGGTGAATGAATTCACTATTTCTAAAAATGAATTATTAAATAAGATTAAGGGGGGGTGGGCCGGACAGGTTATTGGTTGTACCTATGGCGGGCCGACCGAATTTCAGTGGAACGGAACGATGATTGACGATCGTGTTCTTATACCCTGGGATGAGAGCCGTATGTTGTGGTATTACGAAAATTCCCCGGGTATTTATGATGATATATATATGGACCTGACCTTCGTAAATGTGTTTGAAAAGTACGGTTTGGATGCTGCTGATTCACTTCATGCACTGGCCTTTGCTAATGCAGGGTATTCATTATGGCATGCCAACCAGTCAGCCCGTTATAATATCCTGAACGGAATTATGCCCCCTGCTTCAGGTTATTGGAAGAATAATCCGCATGCCGATGATATTGATTTTCAAATCGAAGCTGACTTTGCCGGATTAATGTCGCCGGGAATGGCCAATACAGCAGCGAATATAGGATGGCGGATTGGACATATAATGAATTATGGCGATGGTGTCTATGGGGGGATATTTGTTGCTGCAATGTATGCGCTGGCTTTTGTTCATGATGACATGGAATTTATTGTGGAAGAGGCTCTTAAAACTATTCCTGCTCAAAGTGAATTTTACCGGTGTATTGCCGATGTGATAAAGTGGTACCGCCAGGATCCGGCTGATTGGAAAACGGCCTGGTTTGAGGCCCAGAAAAGGTGGACGTTTGACAAAGGTTGTCCTGACGGGGTTTTCAGGCCATTTAATATTGATGCTAAAATAAATGCAGCTTATATTGTTATCGGATTGCTTTACGGGAAAGGGGATTTTGGCGCTACTATTGATATCAGCACCCGGTGCGGATATGATTCGGATTGTAATCCGGCTAATGCCGGCGGTATTTTAGGTACCATGATTGGCTATGATAAGATTCCCGACCATTGGAAACAGGGTATTGAAAAGGTAGAGGGATTAAATTTCAGGTATACAGATATGTCTCTTAATAAAGTGTATGAGATCGGGTTTCGTCATGCAACAGAGATGGTGAAAAGAGATGGCGGAACTATTGAAGGGGATGTTATCACTATTAAATATCAGAAGCCTGAAACTGTGCCGCTGGAAATTGGTTTTGAAGGAATTTTCCCGGTCGAAAGAAAAAGAATCGGCATTAATCTCTCAAATCAAATACCAGAACTGTCAGTTGAATTCGAAGGATGCGGATTTGTTATCAGCGGAAGGGCTGTCAAAGAGAGAGATGTGCCTGATGCTGTTTTAGAAGTTGATGTTTATGTCAACGGACAATTAATGGAAAATGCCAAATTGCCCACTCATTCGCTTGTCAGGCGCAATGAAGTTACATGGAATTACGATTTGCCGGAGGGACAGAACAGTGTTACACTTAAAGCTCAAAATATTCCTGAAGGATACAGAATCGAAGCTTATGATCTTCTGATTTATTCAACAAAAGATCCGGGTACCAGGACTTATTATTAAATACCGGGATCAGCAATAATTTAAATTAATTCTATATGCCGGATAAAAAAATTGTAGTAATTGGCAGTTCAAATACTGATATGGTTATAAATACTTCAAAGTTTCCCGGTCCCGGAGAAACTGTATTGGGAGGGAAATTCTTTATGAATATGGGGGGCAAAGGTGCCAATCAGGCGCTTGCTGCAAAAAGATTGGGCGGGGAGGTTTCATTTATCGGCAAAATCGGGAATGATATTTTTGGCAGGAAAGCAATTGATTTTTTAAAAAGTGAAGGGGTAGTGGCAGAAAATATCTTCATTGATCCTGTAAATAGCAGTGGGATTGCCATGATAATGGTTAATCAGGACGGTGAAAATTCAATCATTGTGGCTGACAGTTCAAATAATACACTCAGTCCCGCTGATATTCAGACAGTTTTAAATGTAATTGACTCAGGGGATATTATTTTATTACAGTTGGAGATACCGATAGAAACTGTTGGTTTTGTATCTGAGTATGCAAAAAAAGCCGATAAGAAAATTATACTTAATCCGGCGCCTTTCACTGATATTCCTGCTGAACTTTTTAAAAATATTACGTTTATTACCCCGAACGAAAATGAGGCTGAGCAATTAACCGGAATAAAAATAATTGATGAAAAGAGTGCATTGAAATCTGCATTGATACTGAAAGAAAAAGGTGTTGAGAATGTTATTATTACATTAGGCCCGTCCGGCGCTTTTTTACTGAGCGAAGATTATACGGGCATGATAAGTGCCCCCAAAGTGAAAGCTGTTGATTCAACTGCAGCGGGAGATACATTTTCAGGTGCGCTGGCAGTGGCTGTCAGTAAAGGGTACCAGATTGAAAATGCTATAAAGTTTGCTAATTTCGCTGCTGCCTTGTCTGTTACACGATATGGCGCTCAAAATTCTATTCCGTTTGAAAAGGAGGTACTTGAGTTTTTAAAGAAAGAAACAAATTTTTAATTAATTTATTTACAAGTAATTAAAAAATTTAAACGAATAAAAATCTGATTTTAAACTAATAAATTATGTTCATAGTAGATAATTATACTTTAGCTATTGTCTTTTGCTTTATTACCATGCTGTGCTGGGGATCATGGGGTAATACTCAAAAACTGGCCGGTAAGACCTGGCGTTATGAATTATATTATTGGGATTATGTTATTGGTGTTTTACTCCTTTCAATAATTTTTGCCTTTACTTTGGGCAGCATTGGTGAAAGCGGGAGGGATTTTTTAACAGATATCCGGCAGGCTGATACTGCTAATATCGGGAGTGCATTTCTTGGTGGTATTGTTTTCAATGCTGCAAATATTCTGCTTTCAACCGCAATTGCTATCGCCGGGATGTCTGTGGCTTTCCCTGTCGGGATCGGACTGGCACTGGTTCTTGGGGTGATAATTAATTACATTGGTTCCCAAAAGGGAGACCCGCTGTTCCTGTTTATCGGGGTCGGGCTTGTGACTGTTGCCATCATATTAAATGCCCTGGCATACAAAAAAGCCTCTGCCGGAAAACAAAAAGTAAGTACAAAGGGTATTCTCGTTTCAATACTTGCCGGTGTGTTAATGTCATTTTTCTACCGGTTTATTGCGCGTTCAATGGATCTGGACAACTTTGTCAATCCGGCTCCCGGAAAGATGACCCCCTATACGGCAGTGGTCATTTTTTCTCTCGGTGTATTTATCAGCAATTTTCTTTTTAATACGGTTTTAATGAAAAAGCCGATCAGCGGAGAACCTACTGATTATAAAGCATATTTTAAAGGGAAACTGCCTATTCACCTGGTTGGCATTCTTGGCGGAATTATCTGGGGTATAGGGAATTCCCTTAACCTTATAGCAGCAGGTAAAGCCGGTGCAGCTGTTTCATACGGATTAGGACAGGGAGCCACTCTGGTGGCTGCACTGTGGGGCGTATTCATCTGGAAAGAGTTTAAGAACGCACCCAAAGGGACAAACCTGATGCTGGCAATCATGTTTTTACTGTTTGTTTCAGGTATTATTAGTATCATTTATGCAGGCCTGTGAGGTGAAAAGATATTTAATAAATATATACTTGTTTTATATATAAATAAGGCATACTTTTGACATATAAAATAGTAAAAATTATGAAAACTGTATCATTGAAAATTGACGATTCTATTTTTTTGGAAATGGAAAAAATTCTTTCGAAAATTAATAAACCGAGAAACAGGTATATAAACGACGCAATTGGATACTACAACAGGACTCAGAATCGTGCGATTTTAGAAAAAAAGCTTAAAAAAGAATCTGATATAGTCAGAGAAGATTCAATGGATGTATTAAAAGATTTTGAGGAGATTGATTATGTCGATTAAACAATATGAGATATGGATTGCAGATTTAAATCCACAAATTGGAACTGAGCCCGGGAAAAAAAGACCGGTGCTTATTATCCAGACAAATCTCCTGAATAAAATTTCACATCCTTCAACAATTGTGTGTCCGATAACGACAAATGTTAAAAAAGAGTCCGATATTTTACGAGTTCATATAGACAAGGGAGAAGCGAATTTAGATCGAGATTGTGATCTAATGATTGACCAGATCAGGGCTATTGACAATAAGCGATTGGTAAAAAAAGTTGGAGATTTACCGAAAAACCTGATTGATATTGTAAAGGAAAATTTAATGATAATAATTGATCTATAATTTATCTAGATAGTATTAAAAAACCTTCATGTAATATTAAATGCATAAACGATGATAATCCGGATGAAGAGATATTTTGGGGCATTATACTTTAAGACCGGAAAGTTGATTAAGAGTTTTATGGCATGCATATAAAGAAAGAAAGTTTTGACAAGTAGGTGTTTCGAAAACCGCATTACAGATATTCAGTATGGCTTATTTAAAAGTAAAATTATGCAAATATCAAATAAATTAAATCCCAAGGTGGCCATGACAATAATTGTAATGTTGTCATGGTCCTTCATGCTAACGGCAAATCCGGATGAATTTAATTTTTATGTTTCTCCCCGGGGTAATGATTCATGGTCCGGTGAAAGTATAGACAAGCCTTTTGCAACAGTCCAAAGGGCAAGAGATGCCATACGTGAACTAAAGAAGGACAGGGGGCTTACAAAACCTGTAACAGTTTATTTACGGGGTGGCCTGTATGAATTAAATGAAACACTGGTGTTTAAACCGGAGGATTCCGGTAGCAGGGATTGTCCCGTTCAATATCTTGCATACAATGATGAGAAGCCTGTTATTAGTGGCTGTAAGGCCATAAACGGCCGCTGGAAACAATTTAAAGGGAATATACAGGTTTGCGAAATTGATGAAGTTAAACAGGGAAAGTGGTATTTCAGGCAGCTCTTTCTGGATGGTGACAGACAATCAAGGGCATCTATGCCTGACAGAGGTTATTACAATATTGCTGAAACTGACGATGAGACGGGTCAGGATGGTTTTATATTCAGGGATAATGATATTAAACGCTTTAAAAATCTGACCGATGTGGAAGTTGTATTATTCCACGCCTGGAATGAATCGAGGCTAATCATCTCTGAGGTGGATGAACAGCAAAAAATTGTAAGGTTTACTGGGCCGGTTGGAAGAAAACCCGGCAAAGGCAGGGCACTTAACCGGTACTATATTGATAATGTATTTGAAGGACTTGACGGGCCGGGTGAATGGTATCTCGACAGACATGAAGGGAAGTTGTACTATTGGCCGTCAGAAGCTGTTTGTCCGGACGACCTTGAAAATGCTGACTTACGTGCTCCTATCCTGAATGAACTCTTAAGATTCGAAGGGAGTGTGGAAAACAATGATTATGTTGAGTTTATCAATATTAAGGGTATTACCTTCTCCGGAACGGATTATATTCTTCCCGAACAGGGTATTCCGACAATCAGGGATGTTGGCGATATCTGGTTTCCGTCGGCTGTTACACTTAATGGGGCCAGGGAATGTATATTTGAGAATAATGTGATAAAAAATACAGGAACTTACGGGCTGGATATAACGGGTGATGCTATAAAGGTAACTGACAATGAAATTTATGACACAGGCAGCGGCGGGATCATCACACGAAGCTATGGCAGGTATCGCAATGTTATCACATATAATCATATTCACCATTGCAGTGACATTTTTCACAGTGGGGTGGGCATTAATATTGATGACGGCGGCGGATTAATTGGCAATAACCTGGTTCACGACATTGGCCAGTCAGGTATTTATGGCCGTCACTGGTCTACTGATTATGGCCAGGAACAGGAAAGAAGAAACCAGGAGCAGGGACTGATCATTGAGTATAATGAGATATATAATGTGATGAAAAAATTGAATGACGGCGGTGGTATATTTATCAGGGATGATAATGTGATAATAAGGAACAACCTGATACACGATGTTTATCCGCCGCCTGAGGGCCATGGCAGCTTTGTGCTGGGCATCTATACCGGTTGTGAAACAAGAAATTGCCTGGTTATGAATAATGTGGTTTACAGGACGCAGGCCGGCATGCATATTTGGTATAAGAACAGGAATAACACATATCTAAACAATATTTTCGTCGATGGCGAGGCATGGCAAATCGACCTGCATAATCCCGGAGGCGATTATCAGCATCAACAGATCAGGCTGCTTCGTAATATTATCTGCTTTTCCAACCAGGATGGTATGCTGTACAGTGTTCAGGGAGAGAGGTCACTGCCATTGGAGTCAGATTACAATATTATTTATCATACGAAAGGTAAAGAATTTGCTGTCAGGGGACTGGAGGGTGTGAAGACATTTGAAGAATGGAATAGACTCGGTTTTGATACCCATTCGATAGTTGCCGATCCTCTTTTCACCGATCCGGAGAATGATGATTACTCGTTAAAACCTGAATCTCCTGCATTGAAGATGGGTTTCAAGCCAATTGATCTTTCAGGAGTGGGATTAAGAGGAAGGGGAAAGTGATTAAGTGATATGCTATAGTTTTGATAATAATTGTTTTGTTTGGTTAGTAGTGATGCGTTAATTTTTAGTATTTCGCTGTAATTCATTGAAATTTAATAACGAATAATCGTTTTTCGATTTGAAATAGCATGTGGACATATTCTTAATTATCTAAGGAATTTTGAAAAATTTCTTACAATTAACTATTTGATTTTAACCCATTTTTCAAGCCATTGATCCTGTTCCCATAACATATGCATGACAGATTCCCTGGCTGCATATCCATGACTCTCCTTTGGAAGAAACACCAGTCGTGCCGGTGCGCCCATACCCTTTAAAGCATTGAAATAGCGTTCACTTTGCAGAGGAAAGGTTCCTGCATTATTATCATCTTCCCCGTGAATTAACAAAACAGGAGTCTTCATTTTGTCGGCATGCATAAATGGTGACATGTTATAGTATACTTCAGGGGCCTCCCAGTAAGTTCGCTCTTCTGCCTGAAACCCGAACGGGGTTAAGGTCCTGTTGTAAGCCCCGCTTCTTGCAATGCCGGCAGCAAACAGGTCAGAGTGGGTAAGCAGGTTTGCTGTCATGAAAGCACCATATGAGTGTCCGCCGACCGCAACTCTGCTCCGGTCAATATAGCCTGATTCACAGACTGCATCAATTGCGGCTTTTGCATTGTCAACAAGTTGTTCACGGTAAGTGTCATTTGGTTGATTGTCACCCTCACCAACTACCGGAAAGGCAGTTTCGTCGAGTATGGCGTAACCTCTGGTAACCCAAAAAACAGGTGACCCGTAATTTGGATAAGTAAACCTGTGTGGAGAGGTGGTTACCTGTCCTGCCGTGGAAGCATCTTTATACTCACGCGGGTATGCCCACATGAGCAATGGTAATTTTTGTTTTTCCTCCATATTATAGCCCGCAGGAAGATATAAGGTTGCAGAAAGTTCTATTCCATCATTGCGTTTATAAGATATTACTTCTTTATGCACTCCTTCAAGGCTCATAAAAGGATTTTTGAAAAAAGTAAGTTGCTGAGCACTGTTTTTCCTGATATTGCGCATGAAGTAATTCGGATAATCGGAGCTTGATTCAATCCGTGTTATTAATAATCCTTTCGATGGATCAACCACTTCAACGATCTGCTCCAGGCTGTTTTTACCGTCAGCCCTCCAAAGTTCATTGCTTTCTTTTGTTTTAATGTTGAATTCCCTGAAAAAAGGCCGTATTCCTTCCGGGGAATAACCCGGGCCGGTAAGATATAGTGTGCCTTTGTTTATAACCAGGGTATTTACGCCCATATCATTCTTTTTTGTCAGAAATGAACCGGGATTGTTGTAATTGTCCTGATAATTCCGGTCAAATATTATTTCGGGATTATCACTTTTGTCAGAGGGATTAAAAAGATAAGTTTTTGCATTACGGGTATTCCACCATTGGTCATAAGCAACAGCCGTTTCAGAATCTCCCCAGGTTATACCTGCGAAGCGGTTAAAAGTTTTCAGTACTGAGACAGGAGGGTCAGAGAAAGGAGCCTCCTGTGAGAAAATTTCGTCACGGTAATCAACTTCCATGGAAGGATCCCCATCGTCAAGAGCTACTACATAATAAACAGAAGCAGGCATGTCATTTCTCCAGTTAATATTTCTGATACCTTTCTGTGTGGCCATGAAACCTTTGGGCATATCCTCCAGCAGAGGTGATTCCGCCAAAACTTTAACCTCCATACCGTGCTTATCATAGATTACTGTTGAAGAAGGAAATCTGTCATATGGTACAATGTATGAAAAGGGTTTCTTCACTAATGTACACAGAACATATTCCCCATCCGGAGAGATATTAAATCTGCTAAATATAGCAGTCGTTTTCCATATTGATTTCTTACCTGTAATATTAACTTTATAAATTTCTGAACGGACAAGCTGCTCAAAATTGTGTTCATCAGCTTTATCTTCCAGCAAATCCTGAAATGTACGGTTTTGGGCCAGCGTGCCTTCACTGACAGAAATGCGTGGTCCGGTTGGTATGGCAAGTGATTTGTCAATTAACGGCTGATTGTCCTTTGGAACCATTTTCACCAGCAGGTTATCACTATTCGGAAACCATCCGAATGGTTTTCCCATGCTTGCATTTAAAACAGGTTCTGCTGTTCTGGAAGCAGTTGCTGATCCGATATCCAGCAGCCACAGCTCTACTCCGTCAGAGGATGTATTGGTAAAAGCCATTTTGGTTTGATCGGGAGACCATTCAAAATATGCCAGTCGTGGTTTATCAGGTATTCCATTTACCTTAATCTCCTCTTTTTCCCCAACTTTCATCAGGGCAATATTGCTGTAATAATTTATTCTGTTATCAATAAATTTTGCCGGATTTATACGCAAACCTGCCAGGCGCATTTCAGGTTCAGACAGATCGGCAATACTTTTAAAATTATTCCGGTACAAAAGGACAATGTTTTTATTGTCATCATCAATAAGTACGGACGGAGGTAAGGGGGCATCTGCAATTTCGAGTATCTCCCGGGGAGGCATCTGATAAGTAATATCTATCTGAGCTTTGACATGCTCAAAAAATATTATAATGGCAATGATAAGAAAAGTTGAAAATTTCATACTATTATTTTTTCAATTAATTAATCTGCAATTTTCGTATCAACTTTAGTACTCTGAATTAAATAGTCAACGGTATGGAACTCGCCAAAATAATATTTCTCCTGGGTGTTAAATGTTTCATCATGGCTCGTTTCATATGATTAAAATTAATTATTTTCAAAGGTATCATATAGCTTGCCCCGATAGCAATCGGGGGAACTCGCATTTTAATCATCACCTTGGGTGTATATATTTTACATGCTCGTTTCATACTATTAAAATTTATAATTCGAACTTATAGCCTCATAAAAAGGTGAAGATATTCTCTTTCAGACAAATTTAAATAATTTATTTAATTGATTTCCTTTCGTATTTTACAATGCAAAGATTCGAATAAAGCAGTAGTGCATTACAGTTTTTAATCCGAGTGCTGATTTTAAAAATTAATGATTTTATGAAAAAGTACAGAATTTTATTTGCCTGTCAGGATAATGATAAAAATTATCATTTGTTGTTTATTTAATACATTTCACTTATTTTTGTCGTTAATAAACAACATCAAATGAAGACAAAGAAACAAATATTACTTCCAAAGTTTCAGAAGATATTGGAACAGATGGGCGAGAATATCAAACTGGCCAGGAAGCGGCGAAAGTTGACAACGATTCAGGTAGCAGAGAGGGCTGGCATCAACCGTTCAACTTTATATCACGTTGAAAAGGGCAAACCTGGTGTTGCATTGGGAACATATTTTAATGTTCTGCGGGTATTAGGTTTGCAGGATGATTTTCTTAAACTGGCAGCCGATGATGAGTTTGGAAGGAAATTACAGGATTTGAAGCTTATAAGGAAATAGATTATGGCAGCAAAGACAGAAATATGGGTATATGCAGATTGGAAAGGTATGGCTTTCCCAAGATGTATGGGGATATTATCGGCACAACAAGCCAAGGGGCGGAAAGTGTTCAGTTTTTCGTATAGTGCAGACTGGCTTAATACCAGGGAGCAAATTCTGCTTGATCCTGACATTGCATGGTACAGCGGACAGCAATACCCAAATGGTAAAGAAAATTTTGGTGTATTTCTTGATTCCATGCCCGACAGTTGGGGAAGAACACTGATGAAAAGGCGCGCTGCAATTTACGCCAGAGAAGATGACAGACCTGCGCCGGTATTGTACGACATTGATTTTTTATCGTTAAACTGGATGCGATCTGTTACGAAAGACATTTTTTGATGAGGTCCTTCGAATTATCAACCTCATCAATATGGCCATGTTTTACATCTTTCAGCGCTATATTCAGCCCTTTGTTTTTTAAGAACTTCAGACAATGAAACCACTTCATTTAACTATTTACGAAGGGCTACCAGCTTTTTCCCAGCCTTTATTTTTTTCATTGATGATAATCGTGTATGTTGCCATAGCTTAAAATCTTTAATGTAATAATAGTAACCATCGTATAAATAACAACGGGAAAAGAGATGAAAAATCAATGAAAGCCTTATTAATCTGGTAGATTTTATTTCGGATTTTCTATTTTATGGTGAAAAGAAACCTTAATGTAGTCAAATGGAGCATTATTTTTGTATTGCAAGAGAAAATTATTTTTAATTAAATATTAATGTTAGATACAGGTAAACAACTGTTTAGCTAAATTTGATTTTAGTTTTTTGAGTAACTTCAAATTATAGGGATTCAATTTTAAAAGTCACTTTTTTTTTTATAATCTCTCAAAAAATAAAATAAATACTATATTTGCACCTCAAATTTTGAAGAGTTGGCGAGGTAGCTCAGCAGGTTAGAGCGTCCCGATCACAATCGGGAAGCTCGGTCAGGGCTGCATGAAATAACAAATTGGCGAGGTAGCTCAGCTGGTTAGAGCGCATGATTCATAATCATGAGGTCGGGAGTTCAAGTCTCCCTCTCGCTACTGAAAATCAGAGGGTTGCAAATTCAAAAAGTTTGTAACCTTTTTTTGTACAAGTAATGTACAAGCAGGCGGGTGGGCTTTTTTTACCAAATATTTTTACAAATCCGATATCATTTTAGCTCCGTAAGGATTAGCAACTAATTATCACACTAATCGAGACTATGATTATTTTTATCAGTTTTTTTTTTCTTGCAAAGAAACCCTAGCTATTACTAATATTGGTACCTTACTCTATTAATTTGGAAATAATTCTTTCTTTCTTCTTTCAAGTATTCCTGAAGACGTTGTAGAAATAATGTAATCTGGCAGGACAATTGATTTTTTAATCAACCAGATGTAAATCAGCGATTTATTAAACTGCACAGAGAGAATAAAAGAGAGAAAAATACAAAATAAGAGTCATTAAATTAACCTAAACTACTTCTAATTTTCTTAATATTTCCCGACCAATATTTAAATTTAGTCCTTTAGCCTCTTCATCCAATACATTTACAAATCCAATCTTGCATCTGTTTTCGTAATCACTACCTTTTGGAAATATTCCCCATAATTCCGGAAAATTACTGGTTCCGGGATAGAGCAACATGCTTCTTCCTGCATCCCAATACATATTATAAGCATACATCTGTTTTAAATCATCATCACCAGGATTATGGTAGTCTATAATTTTCCATTTTGTATCGATTATAAAATTCTTCTCTTTATCTTGATTCGAAAATTGGATGACCAAATCCGGCCGTATTGTTTTACTGAAAGAATTGGTTTTCCAGAAAACCCTGGAATTTTGATAGCTGATCTTGAAATTCTCTGGTTTAGATTTTAAAAGCATTCGATAGATATACTCTTCCCAAAGCAGATCCATATCGAACATAAGTGCGAGCATATTTTCATGTCCGGTTTTTATATCTGGCGAATAATTCAGGATGATCATCCGGGCAATTTTTAGTGCCTCGCGGTACATCACGGTTTTTCGGTTATCGGGTATTTTGCTGAAATGATTTTTCTGTATCACCACATTCGATAACTCGGGCATATCGAGATTTACCCTTGCAAGACGGTCTTTAAGATTAACATTTGAAGTAATCCGGTTCAGAATAACTAAGGCATACCCGAGGATTTGGTTGATTAAATGGTCGTGATTGTAAATCTGGTGGTGCGTAAAAAACCGTTCGCGGTGAATCAGGTTTTTTTCAATATTCCGGCTAAAATCAAGCCGACCTTTTAATGCACTCACATTCCCTTCATTTGTGCGGTATTGTTTTATCAGTCCTTTGCGAAGGAGTTTCTCTACTTCATCGATAAAAATTTCAAAATAGAGCTCGAGAATGGAATTGTACCTGCGGTGGAGACTGGCCTCAGACACAGCATCTACACGAATATGATTACAAACAGCGAGCATTTTAAGTAAGACATTTCGCCACTTGCAAGATGATTGTTCATATTCCTCCTTTGTATTATCTTTTATCCTGTCCGCTTTAGGTAAGATTTCCAGCGTCAGATTACCGATTTGAATAACACCTACATAGCTGTTAAACTTTATGCCATCCCTAATACCGGTGAAATAGATGTTGTTGTTTTTGTCGTTGAAGTCGTACAACTTCTCCAATTCAGTTTGAAACAGTTTTCTTCCCCAGGCATCGGGGTGTAGCGTTAACCGTTCGTGTTCAAAAACCTGAATCAGTCTGCCCATTTTTATTACTTTTGTTTTTTAGTGTAGATGGAAACAAAATCCCAGGCTTCCGGTGGTTTAATGCGGTAAATTTCCCGCTGTGTTAAGTCAGTTCTCGTATCGCCGTATTCCGGGAAGTCAGCAAAATCAAAACCATTCGTGTTATTTACTTTTTCCACAAAACTGCTGCCCAGAACAAGGCCTATTTTCCCGAAGTCGCCAAAGAAGTATTCTTCCAGAAGCGGTATAATCTTATCGTAAAAAACCTGTTTCAACCCTTCTTTGGTTTTTTCGATTTTCATGAAGTAGGAGTGACCTATTTTGTGATCCTTATCTATCAGTTTTTCGATGCGGTCGTTCATGGTTTGCAACAGTTTGACCACGTCAACGTCATCAACCATTCCGCCAGGAGCCAGGCTGCTGCCCTGCCCTAAAATAAGGGCAGGGACCGGAGACAGTTCCTCAAAACTAAAGCGTCTTCTTAAGGCGGTATCCAAGGCTTCAATGCTGCGATCAGCTGTATTCATGGTGCCAACAAGGTATAAATTATCAGGAACTCCGAAATTCTCTCCATCAATGCCTGAATAGGGCAATCTTACCAACAACTGATTTTCTGCGCCAATCCTCTTATCTTCCTCAATGAGAGTTATTAATTCACCAAAAATAGATGCTACATTTCCCCTGTTTATTTCATCAATGATCAGCACATATTTTTCTTTTTCACTTACCTCGGGAGATCCGGAGAATTCGCGTTTGAAATATTCCTTTTTGATATCAACTGGGTAAAACTGATATATCGATTGCATCATAATATTCTTTTTTACAAACAATTCCGGGGTTGCATTCATATCGGTTGCCAGCCATTCAACTTCTCGAAACTGACAATAACCAAAATCCTGGGTATCATCAAATATGTACTTGTCGCTTTTGATGAACCCTATTGCATCAATTATCTTATTCCCTTTTGAAACCATAACTACATCTCCTTTCTTCATTACCAGAAAGAGATACATAGCTTGAATATGATATTTACTTTCTGCAACGAGGTCAGGAAACATTTGTCGGTAATGGTTCCTGAAATTATTCCAGTTCCCCAGGTATTCTATCATCTGACTATGATCAACCTCACCACCCCATCCTAAAGCTAATTTATTATTTTTGATGCACCAATCGTGAATATGTGGTTTATGAATCCCACCGATTGACATTTTATAATATGAGGCATTATCAAAATCAATTTTATTATGCTTTTCCCGGGAACCTGATGAAACACCTTTTGCCCTGCTGCAAATTCTTTTAAAAATTCCTTCTCTGATTTCATACTGGATATCCCCCAATTTGCCCAAATCGTCTTCAGCCTCTATATTTAATATTGGTTTAATCCCCTCCACAAAATCCTCGTAACTGAAAGACTGATGAAACGTTATAAATTCAATCTGTCCGGAATCCTTCAGCCGGTTGAATTCTGAGACAAGAATATTCCGGTTTTCGGCATTATTCTGAACAAATTCTTTTCCCCGAATAATCTCCAGAGCTTTGTTAATTGTTTTATAGGTTTTCCCGGTTCCTGGAGGACCGAATAATATTTGATTGAGCTTTGGGGTTTCTATTTTCTCTTTTTCAGGATGATTTATATCCGTTTTTGAGGCGTCATAACTATTAAGCCAAGCTTTAAGGTTATTTAGCTTTTTACTTTCTTCGGGATTTAGTTTTAACGCTTCTTCAATAATATGCAAAACTGTTTCTTTATGTTTTAGATATATAAAACCAATTTGCCCCATTCGCTGTTTGTCTTCCAAATATCCCTTCTCTTTTATATTTTCAATTTTGTTCTTTAAAACAAGTGACAGATCTTTATTACCAATTAAATTGTATGACATTGCTTCTGTTATAACAACAGGTGTATGAAGTATTTCAGCTTTCCCGTAAAATCCAACGATTCTCCCTTTTGAATGAAAAATAATTAAATTGTTATCTCCTTTTAAAGAAGGGGGATGAGTAAACTGTGCATATCCAAAGATTTCATCCTCCTTGTTCCGTGAATTTTCAAGATCAAAATTCCAGCTTTCATGCGGAATATTTCCCTCCTTAACCCAACGATGATTACTGGCATCATCACTCGGAGACTTCCAATCGTTACTGTTCCATGTAATGTTAACAAGAACAATAGAGCTTTCTGTTTGCCCGGTTAGAAATTTTTCCATGTCTGCTTTGTTTTTTAATAAAAGGTAAAAAATATTCTGTGTTATCAGATTGTTACTATCCCATTTGGTAACTGGATAAATCTTCTGATGTAATTTTTGTAATTCTGCATTATCCTCTACAAAACGTTTTTTAAAGTCTTCTGCCAGTTTAAGGTATAGGATGTAATTTTTATTTGTTCCTGGTTCGGAAATATTAATCAACTTGCAGTAATTTCCGAAAAATGATGCCATGTATATGAAGTAATTATCGGGGTAACGAAAAGATAAGTACACCGATAATGTGCGTTCGTCTTGCTGGTCATTTAGTTTTTCTTTTTTAGTAGCTTCTTTTACTTTGGGTAAAAGTTCCCTTGAAGATTCCTGAAAATTAACTATTCTTTGAGATAAATCTATTTTTTTATCGTAGAGGTTTATAAACATTTCCCGAACTTTTCCGGGAAAATGTCTGGCTGCTTTATCAATAAAACCCCAGGAATTTTGGAATAACAAATTTTCCCGTAAACGAAAAGCTTCCTTAAACATTTTATAAAAATCAGCAGCAGCAATGTCCCAATGTTTTTGAAAGTGATCTATTGCTTTCCATTTGAAAACTTCGTCGTTATCACCTTTTTCTTCAAG
>CAZBWK010000056.1:17922-27222 GCA_964495655.1 uncultured Prolixibacteraceae bacterium
ATTGATTTTTTCAAATATTGATTTACATTTTCCATGTATTCCGGCCATTTCATCAAATTATACTGAAAATGCCTGTACAGCGGAATCAATGGCCTCTCAAGTTTATTTGCATCCGACAGGATCGGAATTTCGGTTTTCAGCGCATACAATTCAGACGCTTTCCATTTTTTCTCTCCCTTTTTCAGCAGGAAATGGTAAAGCCTCTCGGCAGTCAGGAAAATCGGAATTTGGCCTGTCGAGTCAATGGTGTCGAACTCTGTTTTTCTTGCGGCAAGATGCTTGTTTGCCGCGGCTTCCCAGAATTTGTTTTTACCGGTTTCTTCATCCAGGTATTCGGTTACCAGGTTTTGAATGTATAAATCTTCCAAGTGCAAGCCAAGCAGTTGCAGGTTGGATAGGATATCTGAAAAAAAACGGTGGTCCTGGCCAATGCCAAATACATAGTTTAATTCTACAGGTTTTTCGCTATCAGAAAAATTTGTAGGGTCGCAGCCTAAAACAAAGGCTTTGATTTTGGCAGGGTTGAAGCAGAAAGGCAGAGGTTGTTTCATCTTTTCGTCTGGTTTTAAGGTATTATCATCCGATTTGTATTATCATGTCTGATTTGATCATTCAAAAAGTGCCTGGTTAGTTTGTGGAAATTTTTCCAAGGTTACTACTTCCAATTCTATACACCTCTCTTTTTTTCATAATCAGAAAAGGATTGTCAGTATCCTTTTTTTTAGCAACTTTTTGAGAAACTTCAACCTGCCACAAATAAAACTTCAGGTTGTCTTTTGGATTTATTACTGTAATGTAATTTTTCAATTTTTTTATAAAACTACCGAGGTGCTTCTTGGTTTCTTCATCGTAAAATACAAGATAAACAACTATAGCTTGCTTTATATCTTTGCAAGCAGATGCGGTGCGATGAAAGAATTGATACTCGACATTTAGGAGCGCTTCGTCGTCCATTCCATAGGAAAAGGGCCCAATTAAATCTTTCCAATACTGCAATACCAATTTCTTGTTTTCAGTATTTCCTTTTTTCCCCCAATGTTTTATAAGTTTAATTGAACCATTTGGAGTGTACTCTGTAAATTTAGCTTCGATAGCCACTTTAATATCTTCAGCAAATACCATTAGATCAGTCATTGATGACTTCCCTTTGCCTTTTTGGGGTGGTGTAGGATATTCAAAACATAAAGTTGTATGTCTGGGATCTAAGTTTAACACTTTAAATAGCTTACCCAAACGTGTTTCTGTATCTTTCCAAAATTGTACCAGGGGAATACTCGAAGTCCGAAATGTACTGTAAGAAGTTCCCGAAAAATGATCAATTATTGTTTCGTAGTTGTAAGGTGTTGGTTGACCGAATCTAATATCAATTTTCATATTTGGTTAATTAATGACACTATAAAGTTTTCATTTTTCATGTTTCTTTTCATTTTTATGAAAAGTACTTATTCTTCCTATTGGCTCTATGTGTAATGTATAATAATCCCCTTCAAAGTATATACTTTGCTCACCATATCTGCTATAACGTTTCTGTGGATTTTCTCCAAAGAACTGTTGAATTTCATCATTTAAGTCCTCAACTACTTTTTTCATCACAGTTAACACATCTTCTTCATTCCATTGAAAATTGTTTTTATCCTCAAAATGATCAGTGACCTGCATTTCTTCAACATGTCTCATATAAATGTGCAAATAACTATCAAGGTCAATGTATATCGGAATTTTGCCTTTTAAATTTAATGTGCGTTCTCTGAAGTACAAGGTTTTACAAAACAGCTCAAATGCTTTATCGGGGTTCTCTTTATACAACTTTTTAAAGCTACTACCTGCATCAACTAAGTACTTATTTAACTTATCCCTTCTTTCTGTTTTTCGTTTTTGAAGTAACTTAGCCAATTCAATTTTCTCCGGTTCTGTTATTTCTTTTCGTTCCATCTTAATCCCGTAGAAATGCCACTTAAATTCTGACATAAAATTCCCTTCGTCATTAAAAATCATAGCAGATTCATAAGCAGTTATTTGGTCAGGTTCATAATAATATTTTGTTGCTAAATGATAGAGTTCTTCTTCGGGGGAAAATATAGTTCCTTCTTGTTTGAGTTTTTTATAAAAGCCATAAATCCAATCTAAATCGCCTCCATTGGGTAAAGGCGACATTGGAACAATAACCTTATTAATCTTTCTTTTTTGAATAGAATGAAAAGAATTATGAGTTGGCTCCCTAAAAAACATTATTTGTGCAATATCCTCAGAATTTATGCCTTTAGTCTCAAGTTCTTCAACCAGTTCTTCGTTTAATTTTCGTCCAAGGTATTTAGCCTTAATAAACCCCGAATGAAACGATTCACCTTTAGCCAATAATCCATCTAATTCTTCTCGTTCTTTTTGCGTATAGAGAAATAGTACCCCAATGTCATTCCCAAACTTTTCATGCGATTCACTATTGGGAATGAATTCAACATTTGCTGTCTTATCCTCTTTCCCAACAAGCTGATATATAACTTCTAATGAATAGTCCAATTTGTAATTTTAATAAGCAACAACCATCCGAACAATATTAAAAAGTAGTGGGTTGATTTTAGTAGCGGCAGTTCTGTCTTCTTTGCTATAGCCTGAGAGCCGAAGAATTTCACCAAGTACACCATCAGTCTTGAACTCAAGTTCTTTTGCCATTGCAAGCCATAAATTTCGGGCTAACAAATACCTGTAAACAACTATCCTGATTTGTCTTGGAGTTAATTCTTTGTCTGTTTTTTTGATTTTTTCGGCGAGTGTATTTACTTCTGATTCATTCAAATTTTGAAAAGTTTCAACTTCCTCTTGACTTTCCTTATCGACTGATCTTTCAAAAACAACCTTCTCTTTTTCTACAGTTGATTGAGAATCTTCTTTTTCTCCAAAAGCATCTGCAGCATTATTTGTTTTTTCTTCATTTTCAGGGCCCTTTTCTACTGATGTTTCAAATTTTTCAGAATTAATTTGGGTTGCAATCTTTTTTATGTATTCGGCTCTTTCATCATCCGAGATTGGATAAAGTTTTATTGCTGAAATAAAAAGTTTATCAAGGTATTCTATCGCAATTGTCTCTAATTCAACATTTTCTTTGAAAAGATTATCGTATTTCGTATAAACAACTCTTTGAAGTTTATCTTCATCGAGTGCCATTAAAACCAAAACATGTCTGTTTATTTCTTCATCATCAAGCATTACCCGCAATGAATCAACAATTTCTATCAGACTATGATGTGAGCATCGGTCCAAATCGTCAATAAAGAGAAGTAACCGTTTACCATCTAAATACTTGTTCCAGGATTTTATTAGGAAAACAAACTCCTTGTGTATCTCTTCCTGAATGCCTAATACATGCTTGAATGAAGGTACTTTTGACAATGAATTAAAAAGACTTAGAGCTGGCTTTTTTGAAAACTTAATGAATGAATTAATTCTGGCAACAACAAATGAAATCGCACCAACACCACCTAACCATTTAATAGCAGTTGATACCTCTTCAAATGTACCTGATAATTTTCCTGAAGTTAAAAATGGTAAGAATTTCAATAAAAAAGGAATTAAAAGAAACCATAGAACACCAATGATTACAACTATTAAAGGTTTTCCCCAGGTTCTCCAATTACCTATTCTTATGATAGATAAATGAAATGTTCTCCAAATTCTATCCCACCAGTTGACATCCAAATAATCTTTAACAAATGTCTCGAAAAGATAAGCCCAAATGGAAGGTGTACTTTGGTATTTCCATGCCTGGAATTTAATCACACAGAAAGGGAGCTCGTCTTTATCTTGATTTTTTTTGAATATTTTTACAAATGTTTCTTTAGGTTTCAGTATTTTATCCCACAAACATTTTAACGTTGACCAGACTTTTTTTAATAAATTAGTTTTTTTCTTTTCATCTTTTGGATGTACACCTAACTGAAGAAAAACTTGTCGAACAAAGTAACTTTTTCCACGTCCCCATTTCCCGAAAACACCAATCATCTGTCCATTTTCATGTTTTAAATTTTTTAAGTGGTTGGCGAATACAGAAGCGATCTTTTCAACTTTAAAGGCCGGATAAACGGCACTATCCAAAATCCCTTCTACAAATTCTTTCGGGAAAAATGGCGAACCCTTTCCCTTTAATTTTGCTTCAACTGAGCTACCACTTTTTACCTGCCCTTTCATATTTTCTTCAGAGAAAAACGAACCTAAGTCACCAGTTTCGGCATTTATCCCTCTTTGATCAATCTGTATCTCAAGTTGTAATCGATTTAATAAAACTTCTAATTCTTCCCCGAACATTTCTTTTGTGACATCTTTACCATATTCTTCTAATTGTTCAATGAGAGGGATTTCAGCTTCGGGTTTTAGAGAAATTATTTTTAATATTTGTTCGCGAGAATAAAGTCCTTTCCACTCAAGTACTTTAGATAAGTCAAAAATCTTGATTGTATGTGCTGGTACAACTTGTAATAAATGATCTCCTACAGTTTGTTCTCCCCAAAGTTTACGTTTTAATAAGTCTATGTAATGAGTGATCTCGTCCTTTTTTAATGCTAGGTAAACAAAAGAATTAAACAATTCATCTTCAGATGATTTTGAATTTTCGTACTCAACATAAAGATTGTAAAAATCATTTTCTTGTTTCATCTTGTTGTATATTATATCTCTATCCTCTCAATCCTATATTCCATTCCCCCAAACTCAAATGTATCTCCTTCCTGTTTGCCGATGATGTTGAGGGCCATGGGGGAGTTGGGGCTGATTTGTTTGTAGTTTTTGGTGAATTTGCCGCGCTGAGCTGCGGGGAATACGTGATACCGGAATTCATGGCCGTTACTGTTTGTAATGATTACCTTAAAGCTTTTCATGCTGTGGTGCCATTCAATCTTCCGCAGTGATGAATCAATAACCGGTTCGGTTTTGGTGACTACTTTTTTCGGATCAGGTTCCGCTGCTTCGCCAAACAAGTTGTGCTGCCCGTATATTTTTGGCGCTGCTTTTTCCCTTTGTTTGGATGTTTTCGTTTTGGCGTTGCTTTTCGCATCACTAAACACCACTCCCGCCGGCACAGCCTGCCCTTTTTGCGCGTAGAATTTTTCCACATCTTTCTTTTTGTGTAGGCCTTGTTTTATCTCGTCCTCGTAACGTTCGTGGTTGAGGAGAAGCAGGCGTTTGAGTACCTCTTTGCGGGCGTTGGGGTGGATGGTAAACCGTACCCGAT
Source organism: uncultured Prolixibacteraceae bacterium (assembly GCA_964495655.1). Taxonomy (GTDB): domain Bacteria; phylum Bacteroidota; class Bacteroidia; order Bacteroidales; family Prolixibacteraceae; genus JAAYJR01. The sequence continues at coordinate 23,144 of CAZBWK010000056.1, forward strand.
CGTTTTCGGGGAGGTAATCCACCTCATAAAAATCATGTTTTAATGCAATGGCTTTGCCCCATTTCTCTGAATCCTCGTGCCAGCCGTAGGCTTCCAAAACGGCATTGTCCATATCCACATGCAACCGGCGCAATTCTTCTATTCCTTTAACGGCATCTTCCCATGTGCATGAGGTCCCTCCTTTGTTGGGATATTCCATTTTTTGCAGGTGTTTCCATAGGTTCCAGATTTCTTTGCCGTATTTTTTTTTGATTTCCTTATTTGTTTTCCCATTTAAATCTTTGGATTTTAGTTGCTCATTTATACCTGTAGCATGAAATAAATTATACGTTTTGGTAAGTCCGGCTTGAAGCGATTTCATCAGTCCTTGCCGGTGTTCAAAATATATTTTTCCGGTATTCTCAATATATTCTTTTTTTAAATAAGGGAAAGGTAATGTATCAAAAGTATTACCGGGAGAATAATTCAGATCGGATTTCATTGTTGTACAGTAATTCCATGCCCAACTTACATTTAAGGTGGATTGTAAAAGACACAGAATTTTTAAATTATCAAATGGGAAAATTACTAATGCATCGGCAAATACCATCCGCTTCGGAATCAACTCAAATGCAACAGTTTTACTAATTCTTGCAACAGCAATAACTTTTTTCAAATTCTCAATAGAAGAATATAATTCTCCTCTCATTCTTAGAAATTGCCACCAAAATTGAGCACCTCTGTCTCCAATTTGTTTTAATCTCTCTGGTTTTACTAATCTCTCCACAATATCCAAACAATCAGGGTAATCTGCTGCTACTTCTTTCTTGAAATGGGGCGGCGCAATTTCAATGATATTACCCTTTTCTAATTTCTTTTCAATTTCATTTTGAAGTTCAATATTCAAAGTATCCCATTCTTCTTGTGTATATCGGCATAAAGGCCAGTCTTTAAAATTAATCACCCATCGGGTTGGACTCTGGTCAACCTGATTATTTAAATCATCACCATTTAGGTAAGGAAATAAAACATCTTTGTTTTTTTTGTTTTTATCAATCAGCTTTTGAGCCTCTATTGGCGTAAGAACAAAACCTTTTCCCAAAACAATGCTACCCTGGAAGCTTTTTTCTTCGTTGGCTTTTAAGGGAAAGGGGTCTCCTAAAGGAATTGAATCGTCAAGATAAGAGGTAACTTGTCTGACTTCCTTTTGGTCAAGAATGTATTTGCCGTTCCATTTTCCTTTATGGATAGTGACCAGAGATACTTCAACGGCAGCACGTCCGGGCCATTTCATGGAACGAACCGCATGATTAATGGCTCCGCCTTGCTGGTAAATTACAGCCAGTCCTCCAACACGGGCATCTCCCTGAGCAATGGTGTTTGTAGAAATCAGGGAGAGAAATCCCTTTCGTTTAAGGATATTAAAAATTCTGCGAAAAAAGTAGGTAACTAAATCAACACTGCCAATCGGCGCATATTCATATTTAACGTATTCTGCAAAATTATTTCCAAATATACCGGTCAGTTTTTGTCCGCCAAGGAAGGGCGGGTTTCCGACAATACAATCGAACCCACCATTTTGCATTACCGTTGGAAACTGAAGGAACCAGTGGAAAAAACGTGTTCTTGCTGCTATCCCTCCGGCATAAGCCGGTGCTTGCCCGGTAATTTGTTGCTTTCCGTTAAGCCAGGTTCTGTAATCGCCATCTGTAATTAAATGGCTTTGATAATTTTCAGTTTTCGGAATATAAAATTGTGCAGTTTGTATATCAGCCAGCTGTTGCAATCGCATCCAGCCGTAACCGTAGGTAAGTTTATTATAAGCATTCTTTTTTGCTTCAATTTCTTCAGGAGTGAATTCGGGCATTTTAGCAATTTCACCGTAACTAACCGCAAGTTCTTCCACACGATTGTTTACATCAGCATCCCGGTCAATTTTGAATTGTCCGGCTAATTCCTTGCGTTCTTCTTTATTTTTATCCCTGAAATATTTTACTGTCTCTTTATCATCGTCAGCCAGTTTTTTAAATGCTTCATCGGGAATTCCTTTTTTCAGGTCTTCCATGTGAGCGACCCCAACTATAGAGTTGCCACACTTAATCCGGTGGTCTAAAAAGTTCAGCGGTTCGCCGGGGTTGTGGGCTTCCAGCCACAGGGCCACTTTACACAGTTCCACTGCCAGCGGGTTGAGGTCAACGCCGTAAATGCAGTTGCGGATAACATCGCGGGTGGCTTTTCGCATCGCGGGTGGTGCGGGCTGGTCTTCGCCGGTGCGCACCCGGGCCAGTTCCAACGCAATGCGGCGGGCAGCGCTGAGCAGGATGTGGCCGGAGCCGCAGGCTACGTCGGCAACGGAGATGGAGAGCAATTGCTGTTCACGGAGAGTTTGTCTCACTTCGCTCGCAATGACGTGCTCCGGAACGTTTAATCGTTCTTCGATGATGTAATCGAGGGAGTGTTTGATGAGGGGTTTGACGAGTTCTTCGGGGGTGTAGTGCGAGCCGCTGGAGGAGCGGCCTTCGCCTTTTACAAATGAGAAAACCGGTTTACCGTTGACAGAGTTAATTACGGGGTCATATTCCAGCAGCCCTTCATATACCGAACCGAACTCTTCCACATCAAGGTCGGCATAGTTTACGCGCACCCGCTGGCGGTTTTCATTTTCAAAAGTAACCAGCAGGTTGAGCACATCCAGCAGCGTTCTGTTGTCCAGTTCCTGGTCTTTCAGGCTGCCCAGCGCGTTGGGTGCAAACAGCCCTGAACCCAGTGGTTTAATAGCCAGCTTTTCACCGTATTTTTCGTTTTCAAACAACCGAAATGTTACTAAAAGTGAGCGCCATAAATCAATTTTGCACGGGTCCACATAAATCTGTTTTTCAGCCATTCGGGTGAGGCGGCCAATGCTATAATAACGGTAATAAATGTCACGTTTCCGGTTGGTTTCTTCGTCGCGTTTTTCGGGATATATCAGGTGGCGTTCTTCAGTCACCATCAGAAACAATGTACGGTAAACCACACGCAGCAAATGGAGATAAAAGTTGCCGGGTTGCAGTTGTGCGCTTAACGCTTCTTCATGTAATGTTTCGTTGGCCGGGTGTTGCAGTAGTCCGTTGCCCAGCAGTTTCAGCGACTGCTCCACGGCTTCGCTCAGTTTTTCGCGTATGCGCGAACCGGAGTCCAGTGCCTCCTGGTGGTAAAACTCGATAACAGATTCTTCGCCTGAGTCCTGCGTTTCGGGCATCCGGGTAACGTGAAGCACGCGGTAAAGCAAGGCAAACTCGACAAACAGTTCCTCCTCCATGATGCGCTCCAAATCGAACTCCAGGTAGCTGAGCCGCGAAAGGCGTGTGGCATCGCGCAGTAGGCGCACAAACTGCCCGTTGGTCACCAGGGCAAACAGGTGTTCGTGGTTGTTCAGATACTCCTGAATGAGCGCGTGCGGGCTCAGCCGGGTTCCACCCGTTTCTGCCCGTTTGTCCAGCGACTGGTTAATGCCCACAATGTGTACCGGGAATCCGTCGCGGTTAACCGCCCGGTGACTAATAGCATACGATTTTCCGTTGATGAGCTCGGCGGTTGATTTTTCCAGTTCGTATCCCAGTTCCCTGAAAAAGGGAATCATCCAGCTTTGGCGGGTCTCGGAGGTGCCCGAGTCGGTCTCTTTCAACCTTTCGCGGCGCAGTTTAAAAGCGGTCCAGTGTGCCCGTGCAGCAGCCCAGGCAATCCCGATTTCATCGCGGATGGTGGTGTTTTTATCGAGGCCAAAATCGGCCTGCGACTGGTGCCGAATATCTTCAATGCGGATTTTTTCGAGTATCTCACCCGAAATGATGTTTCCCTGTATGTTGATGGCGCTGTATTGCATACCAAATATTTTATTTCTGTTTTACATCTGCAGGTAAGTTAAGCTGCAAATGTTTTAATATCAGTTGTAATTCAATTATTACCATTATCACCCCACTTTTTACCCCACTTATCACTCTTTATTCGACATTGTCAGGAGCTTAGCGCGCTGACAAGTCTCCTTATTCATTTATTCTCTTTTTCAAATTATTTTTATTCAGAAGGATTAATTTGCCAATATCCACCTTTTCTATGAC